>QHXD01000028.1 GCA_003223895.1 Acidobacteriota bacterium | reverse complement strand
GACGGATATGCGGTCGGAAACTTGTGGCCGGTGAGATTCTGCACGGAGATGTCGGCATCCAGACGGGCGCCGCTTGTTGTCGAGGCGACCACGATATCGGCACGGTCGATCGAGATCTGTGCGGTTTTCGATTTCAAGTGCTCGATGGTCCGTGTTGCCGCCGCTTCGAATTCCTGAGGCAGCGCCATCACGCCGAGGTCGCCGCGATACCGGTTCATTAACCTCTGCATGAAGAAATTGCCACCCACAAAGACATGCCGCGACACTCCTTCACGGCGTACTCCCAGAACTTTCGTTGCAGGGACGGGTTCCTCAACCACCGGCATGTGGCAGTTCTGGCAGCTTTGTTTTTCGCGAAAGTCGCTCTTCAGCCACTCCTGATACGGCATCTGCTCAGGAAGCTCGCCGATCTTCTGTCCTCCGGGTCCCAGCGCCGTGGTGATCAGCGTGTGGCAGGTCGCGCACAGTTCCGACTGCCGGACGTGATCGCTCTCGGTCGGACGGTATCCGCCCGAAGACGTTCGCATGATGCGGTTCTGCCCGTTTTCGATTTTGAACGGCCCATATTCTTCGCGCTCGCCCAGGTTGCGGACTGTATCCACGACGAATCCGCCAACCAGGCTTTCGCGCGTTCCCAGCTTCTCTTTGGTGATCTGGTGGCAAAGCGAGCAAGAGACGCCGTCCTGAGCCATCCGGTCCAGACGGTCATCCGAGCCAAACGAAAGATGCGAGAAAACCTCGCCTTCGTGTCCATCGAATTTGGACTGATAGCGAGCCATCGGCATGTGGCATTTCGAGCACTCATCTTCGATCATGGCCTTGGACTCGGCATGATCGATCGACTCGCGGCGCACGCCCGCCTGCCAGTAAGGATCCCGCGCCGAGTTTGCCATCATTGTGGGTCGCCAGGAAAATCCGATCGAGATGTCCTCGCCGGCAGACGTCGAAAGCCCGTTGTGGCATGCGAAACAGCGATCCGATGTCTGAAACAATTCTTTCTTGATCTTGTGATCCTCTTCCGCAAGGAGGATGGATGCTGCTGCGAGCGTCGCACAGAGCCATGAGACGCCAATGGCCTTCCTCATGTGATCTCCCTACCAGCCTTCGCGAAGGCCGCCATCAAAGAAATCCCAAAGCACGTAGAACATGACCTGAGTGGTTCTTCCGAAAGTGTTGTTGACGGGCCGGCGAACGCCGACATTCGCCATAACATGCTGGCGTCTGCTGAGTGCGACCTGCATTTGCGGCACGACGTCCCAATTTGTTTTCGCGCCTGACTCCAAATCGCGGTCGGCGAGGAATTCCACCATTGGCGTCCAAATACGGCCGAAACCCTGGTTCTGAACGAACGTTTTCCCTAAAGCCGCCCGCCAGAAAGCGGCTTGTGGCGCCTTCGCGGTGTCGGCCGGCAGCTCCGCGCCTGTCTGGATTTGAATGAAGCCGCGACCGGGCAAAAGCTGGCCAAAGGCGGCGAAGGTCTCGAAGGTTGTGACACCCGAGCCGAGACCCCGCAGCCTGTTTCCGGTCGGCATCGAGACCTCCCCTTGCAAACTCAAAATCGAGCCGGAACGAATGCTGTGGAACAGGTTTCGCTTGTAGCCCAGGATCAGGTCTCCGATGCCCCCGATCCACGATTTGTTGTCCCGCTGTGCAAAATTGAACGGAGCAACGAATTCCAGCTGATTCTTCTTCCCGAAACGTTTCTCATAGACCAGCTCGCTGGAGACGCCACCGTCACCACTGGCATTGACCATGGTCGTCAAGACCCATTCGTCCTCCGGAAACGCTTTCTCGGTCACCAGAGGACGTGGCAGGTTTAGTTCACCCGGAGGCCAGGCACGATCGTCGCAGAGCGTGCGCAGGTACTGAACGACCTTGTTGATCTGATCCGGAGTGAGAGCTTCGGCGAATGAAGGCATGATCTCGGAGAATCCCCGGCCACGTCCTCCTTCATGAATCGTCGCCGTCCAGTCGAAGGTCTTCTCGCGGACACTGCCAAAGCAATCGGAGAAATCGGGAAACGTGGCAGGCGGCTCGAATCCCAGCGTTGTCTGCGGCTGTCCTCTGCCTCCAGGACCATGGCACGCGATGCAAGCTGCTTCAAAAATTTCCTGGCCGGTATCGAGCTTCAATTCGCTCGCTGCATCCTGGGGCGCCTGAGCATGAGCAACGTTCGGTAAAGCGAGCAATGCGACGATGAAAAGGAAGCGCATAAAACGAGCGACTATAAGCAGCCCTCCGTTTGCTGTCAATACTTCAGATGTCGGTAAGTTGTTGAAAATGAAAATCAAATTCGGTACTGACAAAAGAATTAGCCGCGAATTACGCGGATTACGCGAATGGGGCGCATCAAGAACTTTTTTGCGCCCCATTCGCGTAATCCGCGTAATTCGCGGCTAATTCTTTTCCGTCCTTTGTGCCTTTGTGGTCGAAATTACTTTTGCTTGGCCGCAGCGGCTTTGGGCTTGGCCGCAGCGGCAGGCGCTGCCACACCGACTTGAATCTCTTCGGCCGTGTACGTTTTCGTTTTTTCATCCATCGCGGCGTCAATGACCACACGCGAACCCACTTGCATGTCGGTCACAGCAACGGGCTTCTTGTCTTTCAAATATTTTGTGGTCTTGTTCAACGTGACGACAATGGACTTGCCGGCTTTGTCCTGAATGGTGACGTGGCTGCCGTCGACGGCCGTCACCGTTCCTGCCAGGTGCGTCGCGTTGCCGTGAGCCTGCAACAGCGCAGCGAATAACAGAATGGCAAGTGAGCAAACTGCGAATCGTTTCAACATTAGTCTTTCTCCTTAATCAATGATGTTTGTGCGTGGATGGTTCGTCACCACCCTGCAGGAATCTTTCGATCTCTTCTTCCTCTTTCAATTCCGCGGGGCTTTTCGGATTCATCTGCTGCATTTGCGCCAGTTCTTCCGCAGTGATCATCGGAAGATGCCGGATGAAATGGACAAGCTTCCAGCTGTCTTCATCTAGTCCCTCTTTACTCCCGTCGCCGAATGCGGGCATTCCGGTAAAGCGGACTCCATTGTGGATGATGTAATAGAGCTCGCCGTCGGTCAGGCGCTGCGTATCCGATTGTCTCATGTCCGGAGGTTTGGGATAGAGGCCCTGGCCTATGCTTGTCTCCCCGCTTCCGTCATTCGCGTGGCAAGTCGCACAATGATCGGCGAAGTGAGCCATGGCCTCGGATAATACCTCAGGACTTGCAGCGACCGGGTTCTGCGCTTCTCGAGCGCCGCGGGGAATCGCAATGCCGCGCAGCCGTCGAGCAATGAATGCTTCAGCGGAAGTCGGTTGAGTTCTTGCGCTGAAACCGCGCGCCATCACATACCACCCGGTCGCGGCGAGGCCGATCAGGATAATGAGTAAGACCACGTACCTGGCCCGAATTCGTTTCATTGGTTCATCCGATTTTACAGTCAGTGCGCATTCCCCTCCTTATAAAGGAGGGGTGGCCGTGCCATCAAAAAAAAATCCGTTCCGAAATTGCCACGGCCGGGTGGCCGCTCACAAGTTATGCGGCGGAATGCCTTTTGAAACATGGTGTGTGAGCGACCACCCCGTCTGCGCCTCAAGAGGTGGCTTCGCAGCTTTTTCTTGATGGCGCAGCCACCCCTCCTCTTTGAGGAGGGGAATACGCCACAGTTTTAATGCTGATGCATCTGCCGCATGTGCTCCATCATATTGCCGGTTGGCCGCAGTCTCAAAAAAACGCTCAGGCCGGCTGGACGATTTCCGTAAACCGCCTTGAGCGGTAGCGGGACACCATAGGCCGTGGCCTGCACGCCCAGCCCAACGTTCAAGGCTGAGATGCGGATCGGCAAATCCCTTTCATAGCCGAAGGTGTAGGCCTGCACACGTCCAATCGGCTCCTCCTCGATGTTCAATGCAGCCCGGGTTTCTCCCACCAGCAGCGTTCGATCCCGATCAACATTCTCGATACGCGTCCAGGCCCAATTTCGCTTCAGGAACTTCACGGTCGATTCCAGAGCGTAGGAGTTGAAGATGCGCGATCGGTCGTGGTCCAGGTCCTTGTTCCTGCCCCAGATAAGACTGGACGATATGTGGCCGAACGAGAATTGCCGATTATAGTGGATAGAAGCAGTGGTGCGAAGTGTATCCAGGTTCGGCTCGAGCGCTTCACGACTGTTGATCCGGCCAATGGAGAACTGTCCGGAAAGGTTCTTATTCAGGCCGATTGTCAGGCGCGATGCGAAAGAATCCGGTTTTCCTTTGTCGATATTCCAGCGATTTTCGCCGGGCTCGCGGCCATGAAAGGTTGACGCTTCCAACTGCAAAGGCCCGCCCGTAAAACCCAGGGTGATGACGCTGTTGGAAATGTGCGTCGAATCCTGTTCGTGGTGACCCAACGTAGCAACAGGGTTCTCCGACGCCGACGAACGATGCGGATACGCCGTCGGGCCCAATGCCGGCTCACCGACCGGTCCGCCATAAACAAATATTTGCGACCTGTCGCTGAGCTTGAATTCATAACGGCCCGCCAATTCCATGAACAGTTCGTGCGGATGCTGCCCGTCGATGATCGGGAGACCGTACGCAATTTCCCCTTTCTGAAAAAGCTCCGGATACCTCCGGTCTGTAACGGTTGCGGGTTCCAGGCTGAGCATTGTTCGGAACGTGATCGTGTTGCGTCCGGATTGATGCATAAGCATCGGCATCAGCCAGTTGGTTGAAAACAGCTTGTCGTGCCCTCTCGGACCGCTCTGTTGCGTGTCGACGAGAAAGGCGTTCGCATGAAACATGAATGTCCAACTGCCTCGGGTTTTGACTACCATCGGATCGGACTCAGAAGTGGTTTTGGGTTCGATACTCGTACCAGAAGCCAGAAAGCCTACGGTGTTTTCCATGCCTGCCATGTTCATGTTTTGGAACAGCATTACTGCCCAAAGGAAATGGGCGCAAGGACACATATTCTCCTCCCTGTTTTGAAATCGGATTGATGTGGAATGGAGGAGAACGAACTAGATCCGAAGGACGGAAAATCGAAGAGGACGCGGCGAGTCCGGCGAGGGCTCCGTCGAAAACGGCAGGATTCCAGTCAAAATATCATTGAGAAGTACAACGGGCGCGACGGGCTCCAGCGCGACCGAATCCAGGCCGCATTTCACAACTGAAATGATCCTGGATTGAATCCCAGGCTCCTGGCCGCAGGAATTTGCGTCGTCACCGTCCGACGGGCGTTCGCCGGCCGGAGGACTGGAACTCTCGTGGCAGGCCGGCTGCGGCTTCGCAGGGACGTGTCCGGCGAAACACAAAACCCGGCATTCCGCGTGAAGGGCCACCACGACAAGCAGCATGGAGCAGAGGAACTTCATTGCAAGATTAGGGTATCATAAGTGTTTCTCGATGAAATCGGAGGACCAATGCATAAAACAAATTACGTTCGATTTACCGTCGTCGCTGCCATCCTTTGCCTGCTGTTGCCGCTGGCCTACGGCCAGGCGGACAAGGCCGGAAAGAAGGAATTCACTTTCAAAGGTCAGGTCGAGAAAGTCGATGCCAAGAGTGTGACCGTCAAAAACGAAAGCGTCCCGGGCTGGATGAATTCGATGACGATGAGCTATTCGGTGGACAAACCCGAGGTATTGAAAACTGTGAAACCCGGCGACCAGATCACGGCGAAAGTCTACGAGGGCGACTTCAAGACCTTGTACGGCTTGCAGGTCGTTGCTCCGCCCGCAGCAAACGAAAAGAAAGCGGCCCCTAAGAAATAACGAAAGACGGAGTAGCAGAAACGCGGGCTAAAGCCCGCGACTACATCGGGGAACCACCGTTTGTCCCCGAATGTAGTCGCGGGCTTTAGCCCGCGTTCCTGTCACTCCACTTTCCTTTTCCGATAAAACTCGTACAGGTCGTCGAAAACTGCTGCTCCCCGTTCCAGACGCTCGAGGTCTTCCTTGTTTGCGGTGCAGATTGCAGCAATGATGAGTGCAATTCCCGGCGTCTCCGGCCGCTCGAACTTCGAATCCTTCAGATCGATGTCGTGAATCATCTCGGCGACCGGTCTTAGCGCGCGGTCAGAGATGTTGAGCCGCTCGATCAACACTTCGAAAGTGCAGCGTTCGCCCTCGTGCGTGAATTCGGCGTCGAACATGTCGAAGCGGACCTCACCGGGCTCCGGCCTGTACCCCTTGCCCGGAACGAACTTGAATTTCGCGGCCGGATCGACAAACCGCCGTATCAGCCAGGCCGATGCAATGCGGTCCACGTGGATCCCCTTCCGGGTTACCCAGGTCCGGCCGGAGTAATCGCCTTGTTGCTGCGTTTTGCGGATTGGAATTTTTCGGAGCTTTGTTTCGATCTGAGCAAGAAGGGAATCCACGGGCTTGCGGGCGGGCGACGAAAAGAAATCGATACTTTCGATATCCGTGAGGCGCTGTCGCATCTTGGCCAGCCTGGACGCGATCGAAGCGGTTTCCACGCCGGCATCCACTGAAGCAGGCTTCAACTCGTCGTCAAGACCTCGAGCTTCTTCCAGGACCTGTACGTAGTCGACTTCTCGAGCCGCGTGAAACAGCTGTATCACGTCGCGATTCGTAACTCCCTCAATAAAGGTCGCCTCGCATACCGAAGCGTCGCCGCCATTTTCCATGATTTCCCTCGCCAGCCAATGCAGATCCTCGAGCGATTGCTCGGAGTTCGGCAGAACATAGGCTCCGTTCTTCACCGGAACGGCGCCGATCTTCTGAAGGCGTCTCCACATCTTCACCCGCAGGTAGGCCGGCGAATTGGGAAGTTGATGAAGAAGGAGCAGCCAGGTTGTTGGATCATTCTCCATGGAGAGATGCCCGGCATTCGGCATACAGCGCGTCGTAGACGACGAACTCCCGCTCCAGTATTTCATGGTCCGTGAGCTGGAGCCGGCTGAACCCCCGGGCGATCCATCGTAAACCTTCGCCGGCCGGATGGGCCTTCGATGGCCTCGAATCCGCCGTTCTCACGATTTCCGCGAGCAATGCCAGCGCCGGCTCTCTCAGTTCGTATTTTTTGAGAAAAGAGTCGAAGGAAACATCCTCGCCGTGATGGCCAAGTTCGCAATCCGGAACATCAAAGACGATTCCATCGCGGACGCCGCTCCAGTCCGTGTCTTTTGGAAGGAACATGAACTCGGCGTCCGGGTCTATGAATCGCCGGATCAGCCACGGACATGCGACTCGATCCACTTTGATCTTCTCACGCGTGATCCACTTCATTGAAAGCCTCCACCTCTGGCGATATGGGCGTTCCTGTATTATGATACGGCCATATCACGCGAAATGGAAGGTCCACTATGGGACTCGTTCACGACATCACTTTCAGTTTCAGGCTGCTCTGGAAAAACCGCGGTTTCGCTGCGGCCGCAATCCTGATTCTGGCCCTGGCAATCGGCGCGAATTCGACAATCTTCACTCTGGTCAATTCGATCCTGCTTCGGCAACTCCCGTTCGGGAACTCGGATGGGCTCGTGTGGATCTGGTCCACCCGAACGGACCGTGATAAAGCGTTCTTTTCGATTCCGAACCTTATCGACACGCGCGAGCAGGCGACTACCCTTTCCGCCATCGCGGCGTTCGCAAATTGGGGCGCGAATCTCACGGAATCCGGAGAAGCCGAAAGGTTGCAGGGAGTCCGGATTTCCGCAAATGCCTTCGAGATGCTGGGTGTTCAGGCAGCGGTGGGAAGAACACTGCAGCCATCCGATGGTCTTGCCGGCAGCCAGAGAACCGTCGTTCTGGCGCACGGTCTGTGGCAAAGGCGCTTTGGAGGCGATCGCGCCATGGTGGGACGGACGATCCTGCTGAATGGAGGTGCCTATACTGTCGCCGGGATACTTCCTCGTTATGGACGTTGCTTGGTGCCGTCGGTGTGGTCTTGCTGATTTCTTGCGCTGGGAGCAAAGCGAGCCCGCTTGATGCGGCAGTTGCTGGTCGAAAGTCTGCTGCTGGCTTTGATCGGCGGAGGCCTGGGACTGGCAATAGCATAATGGGCTGTGCAGGCCGTCGTCGGATGGGCTCCTGCGGATATGCCCCGGATTGCCGAGATCGGAATCGACGGGCGAGTGCTCGGCTTTACGATCGTCGTGTCGTTTGTGAGTGTACTGTTCTTCGGACTTGTGCCGGCCTGGCAAGGGTCGAAAGCGGATCTCATCCAGGAACTCAAGGAAAGTGCGCGTAGCTCGACCGGTGGTTTGCGCAGCCAGCGAACGAGGCAGAGCCTGGTTGTCTGCGAAGTGGCGCTTTCTGTTGTGTTGCTCGTCACTGCGGGTCTGTTCATCCGAAGTTTCGCTCGAATTCAGGCCGTTGAAGCCGGCATCGATACGCGAAACGTTTTGACTGTCAGACTGTCCTTGCCGGTCACACAATATGACGATCGTGAGAAGGTCAAATTCTTCTACGAGACCCTCAGTGCGCGCATACGCGGCGTACAGGGCGTCGATTCAGTCGGTCTTGTGTCGGCTCTTCCTTTGAGCGGCATCAATAATCGGTTCGATTTCACTATTGTCGGCCGTCCGCCGGCAACAATCGCCGAAGTGCCGGCCGCACAGAATCGTTGGGTAACACCTGGCTATCTTCAGACCATGCGTATCCCTATCCGCCAGGGACGCGATTTCAATGATCACGATGTATTTGGATCGCAGCACGTTGTTGCGATCGATGAGACATTGGCAAGGCAGTTCTGGCCGAATGGGGATTCGATTGGAAAACATTTGAAATCGGATTTTGGGGAATTTGAAATTGTTGGGGTGGTCGGCCCGGTCAAGCACTTCGGCCTGGACGAACAACCGCTGCCCACCGTCTATGCGCCGATTGCGCAAATTCCCTCCAGCGAACTGGGTTTTCTCGCCAATGGAATCAGCGTAGTCGTCAGAACGTTCACCGACCCTGTGAGCATCGGCGAAGCGGTTCGCCGCGAAGTACGAGGTGTGGACAGTAACGTCCCGGCCTCCGGCGTGCGTACCATGGATCAGCTCGTATCCGCGGCAGTGGCGCCGCGCCGGTTCAACCTTGCACTGATCGAAATGTTTGCGGCCGCGGCGTTACTGCTTGCAGCAATTGGGCTCTATGGAGTGATCTCTTACTCGCTCGCATTGCGGCGCCATGAGATCGGAGTGCGAATGGCTCTTGGGGCACGGCGGCGCGACGTCATTTCGTTGGTTCTCAGGGAAGCGCTGACATTGGCTGGAATCGGCACGGCGCTCGGCATTCTGTTATCGATGCTCGCGGGCCGAGCCCTCTCGCAACTCCTGTTTGGCGTCAGCGCGACGGATGCGGTGACTCTGGTGACCGTGTCGATCCTTCTCGGCGCCACCGCGGTAGCGGCAAGCTACCTGCCTGCACATCGGGCCGCTAAGGTCGACGCAGCAACGATCATGAGGTATTAATAACGCGGGCTAAGCCCGCGACTACATTGAGGAAGGTGTACCCATACAGAATGCTTCGCATGGAAAACGAGCGGTCGAAACCTTCGATTTGAAAGCGGACCTGATCCGCATGGTCGGCTGCGGCGGCCGTGTAAAGAATCGGCAGGAAGTGATCCGGCGTCGGGTGAGCCTGACGGGCGCCCGGACCGTTCGGCCACAGATCGATCAAACTCTTCCGGTCCCGTGTCGTCACGGCTTTCTTAACGGCCTCATCGAAATTCAAAGCCCAATCGGGCGGCGAGAAATCGGGGGTTTGCATCTGGCGCATCAGATCCCGCAGATTGTGAGTCACGTTGCCGCTTCCCATGATGAGCACACGATCGTCCCGCAAGGGCGCGAGTGATTTGGCCAGATCCAGATGCTCCGCCATCGTCAGCTTCGCGTTGATACTCAACTGGATCACCGGAATGTCGGCCTGCGGATACATCCACCGCAAGACGGTCCACGTTCCATGATCGAAACCCCACTCGTTCGACAGTTCGGACCTCTCCTCACCAATCAGTTTCCGAACCTGGCGGGCAAGATCCACGTCTCCCGGCGCCGGATACTGAACCGCGAAAAGCTCTCGAGGGAATCCGTAGAAGTCGTGGATGGTCTCGGGTCGCTCGTTGCCGGTGATGAGGGTGCCATTGGTGTACCAGTGGCCGGACACCATGAGGATGGCGCGAGGACGAGGAACCAGTTCGGACAATGAGCGGAAGCCGCGGCTCCACTCATTGTCCTCGATGGCATTCATCGGCGATCCGTGACCGACGAACAAGACCGGCATCCGCATATTACATGTTAGCCAGAACTCCGCGAGGCTTGTAAAGCTCGGAAAGAAACTTCAGCTCCCCTTCATCCAGCTTGACAGTCAGCGCCTTCATCGCGTCTTCGAGATGACCCGGCTTGCTGGCGCCAATGATCGGCGCCGTAATACCCGGCTGATGCAGGACCCAGGCCAGGGCGACCTGGGCATTGTTCAGATCGCGCTTCTTTGCGAGCTCCGTCACGCGATCGACGATCGCGAAATCTTCCGGGCGGTAATACTGCTTCCTCGAAAACTCGTCTGTTTTGGCGCGAACGGTCTCGCCGTAATCTTCCTTGCGCCTGTTACCCACGACGAAACCGCGCGCCAGCGGGCTGAACGGAGTCACTGCGATACCTTCCGCTCGGCAGAGCGGCAGCACCTCGCGTTCTTCTTCGCGATAAATGACGTTGTAATAGTTCTGCATAGTGACGAAGCGCGCCAGCCCCAGCCGGTCCGACGTGGCGAGCATCTTCATGAATTGCCAGCCGTACATCGCCGAGGCGCCTATGTACAGGGCCTTGCCGGCGCGGATGATGTCGTCCAGCGCCCCCAGCGTTTCCTCGACCGGAGTGGCGGAGTCGAAGCGGTGAATCTGATAAAGATCCACATAATCCGTATCGAGTCTGCGCAGGCTGTTGTCGATTGAATGCATGATGTGCTTGCGAGAAAGTCCTTTGTCGTTCGGGTCGTCACTCATCGCGTTATAAACCTTCGTCGCGACGATGACGCGGTCACGGCTGGACCCAAACTCTTTTAGCGCGCGGCCGAGAATCTCCTCGCTCTTTCCGACCGAATACATGTCGGCCGTGTCGAAGTAATTGATGCCGAGCTCCAGGGCCTTGCGAATGAAGGGCCTCGCCTCTTCCTCTTCGAGAACCCACGGGCGCCACTGCTTCGAGCCATAGGTCATCGCGCCCAGGCACAGGCGCGACACTTTCAGTCCTGTCGATCCGAGATTGACGTATTCCATAGCGGAGAAAGTCTACCAAAACGGAACACAAAAAAACGCGAAGTCGCCCAAAACCGGCCGCGCCTCGCTGCTTAATTAGCCGGGGCTACTCGAATTACGCGGATGGGGCTCCTGAGGTGGACCCCCGGTCATGCCCCTGATGACGGCGCCTGCGATTTCCACGATCTGATGATCGCTTTGCCGCGCGAAGGTCAGAAGAACTCGGATGTGTTTTGTGGCCATGATGCATCCTCCTTTGTTTAACGGTCGATGTTTGTAAGTGTTTCTGCGACGAAGCAAAGCTTCTTCGTCAGAAACGAATGTTGCTTTGTGACGAACTCATGAGGCTTCGTCACGAACTCATGAGGCTTGGTCACAAATTCATGAGGCTTGGTCACGAACTCATGAGGCTTGGTCACGAACTCATGAGGCTTGGTTACAAACTCATGAGGCTTGGTCACAATCTCATGAGGCTTGGTCACAATCTCATGAGGCCTGGTCACAATCTCATGAGGCTTGGTCACAATCTCATGAGGCTTGGTCACAATCTCATGAGGCTTGGTGACGAAACGATGTTGCTTTGTGACGTCAAAACATGTGTTGGCCGCTAACCAAACGTCGATTGACGCGGACTTAGTTACGAACTCGACGACAACACTTTCGTCGAAAGAGAAGATAGCCGGAGCAGGGACGGGTTTGTGAGACGTAACGCGCTCACCAATGTATGAACTCTCGACGAATGTCATCTTTCCTTTCATGGCAGCCGTATAAGGCACGGCCCCTGCCAATTCGCGCGCTCCGGTTTTTCAATGACTTGTGACTCTCATCGAACTATTTCCATCAACAGTTTTGTTGACGGGTTTTGCGAATTGAGAAAGAGCGATGTGCGTTCGTTGTTCTGGTGTCAGGACTTAAGTTCGATTTTGGAGCCAGTAGCAGAATTGTTGACGGCATCAGCAAATTTGTTGACGGCGACTGACTTTACGTCAAGTAAGCAGCGCGCCGGACGGGGTGGTTCGAACTGTCGCCAAGCGACGTTGAACCAACTACCCGTCCTTTAATTCGATCCCTGTCGACTTCATCTGCAAGGCTCCGCTAGTCGTCCTTCTTCACCACTTTCACATAACCGAACATTACAAATTCGCCTGTGGTTGCATCGAAAAAGTGGGGAAGGACTCCGCAGATTACTAGAAACAGACCTGTGTCGACGAACTGCACGGTTTCGACTCGATCCTGCCCGACGGTCCGCGGATCGAGTCCTCTGTATATGCGGCCTGCCGAATCGTCGATGAGCGGTGGAACACTACCGGCGACCAACTTGGTTCTGTCGATATCTTTGGGCTGAGTCCCGTGATCATAAACGACAACATTGTGAAAGCCGGCTATGATGAAATTTACGGTTCCCCCTATCTCGATTGTGGCCACGTTGGGTGTCAGATGATGCTGGTTGCGTGTGCGATCGTTCGGAACCACAAATCTGTCGTACGGCGCTGGGCCGGATTGCCAGGCTCCGAACGTCACAGTCGCATTGGCCAAAGGTCCGGAAATCGGTTTGTCATTATCATGATCGTGTTCTTGCGCAGCCAGCGCCGATGTAACCGGAGCGCCCGTTTGCGACTTGATTAGCGCACCGAGTCCCGCAGCTGCCCCTGCGGCACCAGCGGTCTTTAACAGGTTTCTTCTTGTCGTTTTTGACATGTGCACTCCTCCAGGGTCTGAACCCTTCACCTTTAGTGAAAGTTGAAATGCGGTGTCCTGGCCGTGCTGGCATCCCGCATGGTTTCGAGCGATGGGAATCTTCTTCGTCTGAGAAGTTAAAAACCCACGTCGGCAATCGAGGTTGTTGTAGTGAGATTAACGGACTGATTATTGCTGGAGGCACTTTACTGTTAATGAAAATGATTCGCTCACAAAAGGATGAAAGATGCGGCGAGGCCAGGATCGGTCTGCACCGCCGTGGCTCCTTTATCGATCATTTGCTAGATCCCGACCTCCATCCTCCGTTCCTGGTGCATAGTAGCCGGCACGTGAACGCACGATATATTTGGCGTTTGGCTGCCGATCAACGACAACTTTGATCTTTCGCCACCGGCCGTCGCGCATCTGGTTCGTTGGGTAATAACCGATCGTGTAATGTTCGCTGACTTCCTGAGCAATCTTCGCCATGACTTCCCGGCACTTATCGGAATCCCGCGGGAAGTGCGCGTAAGCTCCCGTGATCTCAGCGAGTTGCCGGAGTCGGTTCTGTGGCTCCGCCATGCTGCGCGATTCCGTGGGATTGTGGGCCATGCCGCCATACATCCCAACGGTGTAAATGAGTACATCGCTCTCTGTAACCTTCTCGACAAGACGGCTGAATCGGATTCGGCGCGGTCAGCGAAGTGGCGTCGGTTACCGTCCCGCTGTTAAAGGAGATTCCGCCATCGAGACCGACCCGAGTCGTAGCCTGAGCGCGATGGTCGTTGACGAAAAGTAAGGGTTGTCGTTGGGGCCAGCCGAACGCCAGATATGTGGTGCGCACCCGGCAGCGGTTACTGCGCGCCAGGAAAGCCTTAGGTGAAGAGCGTTCAATTGCGGCGGTTGTTTAGGGAAGCAACATTTCATGTATCGTTGAGATTCGAGGGACTTTTCTGAAAAACGCTTGACAGACGCGGATGGACTAAGCTAGAAAGTTGTCGCGGTCGCACAAAGCTGTGCGGCGAAAGATTTGAAGACAATGGCGTCCAGTTGCACACCACGAGTTGGTGCTTCTGGGCGCTTTTTTTGCTTCGAATCGCGGAAAAGAGGAAATGCGGGACAGTTTTTGGCCGCGTTCCTACTCTGTTTTTCGTGGCGGAGAAAACAAGAAGGAGAATTGATGCGACTACA
>QHXD01000875.1 GCA_003223895.1 Acidobacteriota bacterium | reverse complement strand
GGGGATGACAATCTTGTTGTTGACTGTGACCGGAAACGCCGTCTTTCCGTAGATGCCGTCGCCGTCTCTGGCGTTCTTGGTGGTAATGCGTGCCGTCAGCGTCACTGGAATAACGGTCCCCGCGGGGACAACCACGGGCGGCTGGATCTTGGTGTTCTCGTCGATCTCCAGTTTTTTGGGGCCCTGAAGAAGGGTAGCCAGAATCAAGATTGCGATCATGCAAACTCCTCACGCGACCGGCTAAAGCCGGCGCAGTACAGATATCCACGATACTTCAAGACACTGACGAGGGCAGCAGAGAAAAGTTTACTCGGACATAAGGAATTTACAAAGTTCCGCCAAAGCCTGGCCGCGGGCGCTGAGCCGGTTTTTGTCTTCGGTGCTCAGTTCCGCCATCGTGCGGTTCAGTTCGGGCAATAGAAAAACCGGGTCATAGCCGAAGCCTTCGGTGCCCGCCGGCGATCTCGCGATCACTCCGGCAACCTCGCGCTGAACCGTCCAGAGGACTCTGCCGGATCTGGCCAGCGCCAGCGCGCAATAGAACACGGCGTCGCGACGCCCGTCGGGCACCGTTTCCATTTCGCCCAGCAGCCGCCGAATTCTGGCTCCGGGATTTTCCGCATACCGCGCGGAATGGACGCCGGGCCGGTCTCCCAGCGCTGCGACGCACAAACCCGAATCGTCCGCGAGCGTCAGCTCATCCACAAGTTTGCTGTAGTGCATGGCCTTTTGAATCGCGTTTTCGAGAAAGGTGTCGCCGGTCTCCTCGATAGGGGGAACATCGGGTGGATGCGGCTCGAGTGACCAACCGCTCAGGCTTCCGACCGCGGACCGGATCTCGATCACTTTCCCCGCATTGCTGGTGGCAATGATGAGGCGTTTCACTTCGACAGAACTTTGCGCTGAAGCTCGATCAACTCGCCGATGCCTTGCCGGCCGAGACCCAGCAACTCATTGAGAACCGTATTGCCGAAGGGAAATCTCTCCGCGGTCCCCTGAATCTCGACGAATTCGTCCTTATCGGTCATGACAACGTTGAAATCGACGTCCGCAGAGGAGTCTTCAGAGTAATTAAGATCCAGCATCGGCACACCCTTAACCACTCCGACGCTCACTGCCGCCACGTACGATCGAATCGGATTCCCCGCGAGCTTCTTCGTAGCGATCAGCGTCTCGATAGCCTGGCTCATCGCGATGAAAGCGCCTGTGATCGATGCGGTTCGCGTTCCGCCATCCGCTTCGATCACATCGCAGTCCATCCAGATTTGCCGCTCACCAAGCTTGTCCAGCTCGATCGAAGCCCGCAGCGCCCGGCCGATCAGCCGCTGGATTTCCTGCGTCCGCCCGGACTTTTTCCCAACCGACGACTCACGCGGGGTGGCCCGATAGCCGAGATACCACGGGAGAAACAATTGGTCGCGTGGCGACGATGTCGTTGTTGTGAATTTGCCGCCAAAATCTTCCTTCATTATGAAAACCGACGAGCCAGCGTCCGTCAACTCTCATTTTGTTGATGGCTGCGCCGTTACTTGAGGCTGCGCGCTGTCGCGCTTGCGCTTCGCGTCGGGCTTGCATTCGCAGCCGCTCATTTAATAGCCGCCGCCGTCTGGTCCTGGCGCGGCATGACGTCGGTAATGCTCAGATCCATCTCGAGCGGCAGGAGCAGAAGGCAGTGGCCGGCGAGCGTTTCCTTCTCGACGCCGCCGATCAGGATCTTCACCTGTTTGATTTCCGGAAGATTGTAGGTGAGTGAATCGACGACCGAGTAGATGGTGGTGAGCTCGTTCAGCAGGCCGCCGGGATGATTGATCGAGATGGTATTGGAAAAGTCGATGAAAGCCGTTCCCTGCTCGGAAAGAAAGAGGTCCTGAATTTTCGTGTCTTTCGGCAGAGAAGCGAACATTTTGTCGGAATGAGGCCCTTCCTGGACCTTCTGTAAAATCTGCTTCGCACGGTTTGTCAGCTCGGCAGATTTGAAAATCGTCTCGTCCTCGGCGGTCATCAAGACATCCCCGTCCGCCGCCGGGAAAAAGATTTTCGCGGTCATGGGAGGGTCGGTCGGCGAATAGAGCGGCTGAACCGGAGGGGTGAATGGATTCTCTTCGGTCTCACGTTCGTTCACCATCGACCGGATCCGGCCGACGATATCGACGAAGAATCCCAGCGACACGGCAAATCCGATTCCCAGAACGATGAGCCCGATTTTGATATGCCTTGGCATTTCTAGTTTGCGGGAGCCGGTTGAGACTCCGAGAAGCGCTGAACGGCGTCGGCGATCGTGCCGACGAGCCGATTCTGGAATCCAGTTTCCGTCAACGTTTGCGCATTGACGGGGTTGTTCAGATTTCCGATTTCCAGCAGAAGCGCGGGCATGGTCGCGCTGCTCAAAACCGCGAGTGGCGCCGTACGGACAGGGAATCCCCAACCGGGAACCGTTTTGAGCAGTTCTTCCTGCAACACCTTGGCCGCACGCGCGCTGGCTTCGCGGCTGGCCCGATAGCCGAGATACCACGGGAGAAACAATTGGTCGCGTGGCGACGATGTCGTTGTTGTGAATTTGCCGCCAAAATCTTCCTTCATTATGAAAACCGACGAGCCAGCGTCCGTCGGGTTTGCGGAAAATCCCGCGTGAAGGCTGATAAAGAGATTGGCCTGATTGTTGTTGGCCACGGCCGACCGCGCTTCGTTGTCCATGGCGATGTCCGAGTCCCGGGTCAGCAACACCGTTGCGCCGAGCCGCATTTGAAGCAACGCCCTCAACTTGCGGGCCAGCACGAGCGTGAGATCCTTCTCGGAGATCGATGCGCCCTTCGCTCCCGAGTCTATTCCGCCGTGCCCCGGATCGATTACGATGGTGCGGACTTTACGCTCCGGCTGCGTGGCATCGACCTTCGGTGACGTAGCCAGTTCCGCTGGAACGGGCGACTCCGTTATCGGTTCAGTTTTCCGGATCAGATCGACGAAGAAGACGCGATTGTTGTCCGCCGCCGCCAGCTTGATGTCCCCAACCTCATTTGTCAGATCGAGGAGGATTTTCGGGGTTCCATCGGAGTCGTCGAAGGAAATGGCTTTGACAAATCGATCCTTGTGATCGATGCGCTCGCGAAGGGGATCGACCGGAGTGCGATCGATCACCAGCGTTGCGCGATTATTTTGATCGTCGCGGCGAAGATCGAGGTTGATCGGCGCTCCGCAGCGGATCGTCAATCTTGTAATCGGGCCGAGGCTTTGCGCATTCATTACCAGCTCCGGCGTTTCGACGTCTGCCGCGAAAATGCGGGAAGTGCCGGGCCGATATCGAAATTCCGTTCCGGTGAGACGCGCGAGCCCCTGGTTCAGGAATTCGATCGGCGCGAGCCATCGGCCGTTCTGACGCAGGACAGGACTGGGAAGCAGGANNNNTTGCTCGTCACGATCAGGCGCGAGTTGCCCGAGCGCATGGTCAGTGTTTCCAGCGCAATGGAATCCGTATATGGCAGTCCCAGGAACTCGATGATCTCTTTCAGCGGCAGATACGTCGTTTTATTGATCGTTTCCGCCTTTAGCACAAGCTTCGAATTCTGGAAGTAGATTGGGAAATTGCCGTCCGCCGCGCGGCCGGGCCCCGAAATGAACAGGGTCGCAGCAAGTGCCGCGATCAAGAAGACGATGCGCCGTTTTCTCATAGCGTGACACCCAAGTCTACCAGATGTGCATCATGAAGGGATGGGACCAGATTCGGGAAAGAATTAGCCGCGAATGACGCGAATTACGCCAACGGGGAAAAATGTAGCCGCGGATTCCATGGATGACGCGGCCACATTTTTCCCCGTTGGCGTAATTCGCGTCATTCGCGGCTATTTCTTTGTCTTCTCGAACGATTCGATGTCGCCCGGCTTGCGCAGCATCTTGTCGACTGCGCCGATATGAAGCCGTTCGAGGTAGATGTGCTCGCGGGCGTACTCTTCGAGCATGACGTCGTCGCCCTGGACCAGCTCCAGCAATTTTTCGTATTCGACGAGCGTCGCTCTCTCGTGTCCAAGCGATTCCCGGAGAATGTCGCCGATATCGTGTTTGTGCGTTTCAAGAAGCGGTCCGATCGCGAGCGACGGATGAGCTCCAAGCTGGGTGACCAGTTCACCCGCAGCCCGCGCATGAGCCATGGACTCCGTCGCCTGCGTTTCCAGCCAACTCACGATCGGAATGCGGTTGTAACCGTAGACCATGAATGAGTAATGCGTGTAGTGGATGGTGCCGGCAAGCTCCATTTCGAGAATCCGGTTGAGCGTCTCGACTGCCTTGGCTTTGTTTTGTTCCTTCATGAGTCTCTCCTGTCTAGTCTGTCGTATCGATCGTCTTCATCATGAGCTCGGAATATCGGGCGCCGGCGGTCCGGAAAGATGAAAGCGCTTTGTCCAGCGCTGACCACGCGGATTCGGGCAGCTTCAGGTCCGCTGCCCCGGCGTTCTCTTCAAGATACTGAACGTGCTTGGTGCCGGGAATCGGAACGATGTTGCTGCCCTGCCTCAGCACCCATGCGAGCGCGACCTGCGCCGGCGTTACCCGATTGGCCGTGGCGACCTCTTTAACAGCTTCCACAAGCTTGAGATTGTGCTGAAGATTTTCACCCTCGAATCGTGGATGATTGCGCCTGAAGTCGGAATCATCGAAGTCCGATGCGCTCTTGATCCGTCCCGTCAGAATGCCGCGTCCCACCGGACTGTACGCTACGAATCCGATGCCCAATTCGCGGACAGTGGACAGAATCTTTTCCTCGGCGCCTCTTTCCCAAAGGGGATACTCCGTCTGAATGGCACTCAGCGGGTGCACCGCATGCGCGCGCCGGATGGTTCCGGGCCCGACTTCGGACAGTCCGATGTATCGCACCTTCCC
>QHXD01000873.1 GCA_003223895.1 Acidobacteriota bacterium | reverse complement strand
GGGCCGTGGCGCTGACCGCGCTCAATCGCACAAGTCAGGCCCTGAACCTCTTCAAGACCGCCCGGCAAGTCGCGTCCGACTACAACATGCCGGCGATTGTATCCCAGGCGGATTACAACATCTGTTATCTGCATTTCATGCAGGGCCGGTACACGGCCGCTCTCGACGGGCTGGCACAGGTGAGAGCGAAGATGGCGGAACTTGAAGATCGATGGCACATGGCGCTCTGCGATCTTGACAGAACTGAAATCTATTTGAAGCTGAACATGCACGCGGACGCTCTCGAGCTCGCGTCGCTGGCCACCGGCAAGGCAACCGTTTTCATGGCAATAGCGAATGCCCTGCTGGGAAACACGACGGCAGGCAAACGCTTGTTCGATGAATCGCGCCGCATATTCGATTCGAGTGGTAACAGTGTCTGGCTGGCAATGATCGACCTTTATGAAGCAACAGTACTTTTCAGCAGGAATCGATTTCGCAAGGCCCGGATATTGTCGAAGGGCGCCTATGAAGTGCTCCACGGAGCCGGTCTGCATGGAAAGGCCGTCCTTGCAGCATTACTCTACGCCCGGTCGGCGATGAAGCTTGGAGATAATGTCAAAGCGTTGCAATACGTCTTTCGCGCTCAGAGCAAATGGCATGAAGCTGCAACAGGGTGGGTCGCCAGCGAAGTCTACCAGGTTGCAGGTGAAGCATTAGCGGCAACTGACGATAAGGAAGGGGCTTTGCTGGCGTACTCTCTAGGCATCAGGGAACTGGAGTATTTGCGCGCGAATATCGGCGTGGACCATCTGCGGGCCATGTTCCTCGGGGACAAACTCAGCTTGTACGAATCGCTGGTCACACTGCAGGTGAGCCTGGCCAGACCCACACGCGAAGTGTTCGACACCGTCGAACGGGCAAAGTCTCGAACCTTGCTCGATCAGATCACCGCGAGCGTCGGCACGGTAACGGACCCCTCACCTGGAAGTGATGTCGAAGAGCTGCAGCAGTTGCGTGAAGAGCTGAACTGGTATTACAGGCGACTTTCCATCGAGGAAGAGAAGGGCCACCCTGTATCCAACGCCAATGTTCAGCAACTAGTGCAAGAGATTCAAATGCGTGAGCTACGCTTCCGTCGAGCCTTACGCGACACGCCCTCGAATTCGAATCTGCCCCTGCAAAGTGTCACCCCATTCACGACCGCGATCATTGAGTATTTCGCCATCGACGGCCACTTCATCGCTCTCGTACTGACAGACGATGACGTCTCAATATCGAAAGCGTTGTGCTCAACCGACGAACTTCTGCGGATCCGGCGCCTTCTCAGTTTTCAGTTCAGCCGGATGAGCATTCCACAAGCTGAGCATGGGTACACGGGCAAAGAGTTTGAATCTACCCAGGCGCACCTCCGCGAACTATACATGGCGGTGATGCAGCCTCTGGAACCGCTGATTGGCGATTGTGATGCACTGGTGTTTGTGCCGCACGGATTGCTTCATCATGTTCCACTCCACGCGGCCTTTGATGGCAGCCGTTACATCATTGACCGGTACACCGTCACCTACGCTCCAAGCGCCAGTGTCTTTCACGCGTGCATATCGACTGACGCTCGCGAATCGGGACGCCCCCTCATCGCGGGGCTGGCGGATCGACGCTCGCCCTGGATCGAGCATGAAGTACGGCAATTAGGGAATATTCTTCCGGAAGCGCAGGTTTTCCTTGGATCAGCCGCTACACAATCGAATGTTCTGGCCCATGCTGCTTCGGCGAGCATCGTGCATATCGCCAGCCACTCCATCGAGCTTAGCAATTCTTCCCTGAGTCTCTTCGACATCTACCGTTTGCGAATGTCCGCCAAACTGGTCGTTCTCAGCGGTTGCAGCACGGGTATGAGCAATGTCCTGCCGGGCGACGAACTGTTCGGCTTCGCGCGTGGATTCCTTTATTCAGGCGTGCCGTCGGTGGTGGTCAGCCTCTGGAATGTTAACGATCTGCGAAGCGCCGATTTGATGGTGCATTTCTACAGAAACCTCATGTCCGGCCTCACGAAGGGAAAGAGCCTGCAACAAGCAATGACATCCGTCCGAAAGGAAGCTCCACATCCTTACTATTGGGCGCCTTTTGTTCTCGTAGGCAAACCTTTCTAGTGTCCGGCGGTCTCTTTCCCGCGCGGAAGGGGTTTTTCCGGAGGTGGTAAATCCAGTTCTCGATGGGCAACCGGGAACCATCTTCCGGACGAGCGCTGCAGTTCTGCCGGCCGCTCATGACTGACCGTTTTCACAGAACCTTCATGACTTTTCCGACTCCGGCCATCTTTCCTTCTGACTCCGACCGCTTTTCTTTCTGAGACAGGCCATCTTTCTTTCTGACTCCGGCCATCTTCTCAAGGACGGCTTGGTTGTTGCTGGTGTCGAGATTCGGTCTGCAGTCTCCGTTACGTAATTCCCTCTGTCGCCTGGTTGAACCTCGAACTGGAAAGGATCGATTTTATGACTATCGAGAAGGCGCTGGTTCTGTTCTGCCGAGTGACCATCATCGTCCTCATTGGAATCGTCAGCCTGACTGGGGCAGGTACGCCGTTACAGGAGTTGGTCGTCCGCTGTTCCATTGAAGAATTGAGACAACTCCAAATCAGGCACGGCGCGGCCATCATTGACGCAATTCCTGCTTCAGGCGGCTACCTGATCGCCTTGCCATCGCGGATTAATCCCGCAGAGATTAAGGCGGCGAATAACGCCATACTGACGAGCGAAAATTTCGAACTCGGAATCGATGAGCCATTTCCGCGCTCAGATGCCGCTCGCGGCTTGCAGTGGGACATGGTTCCCTTCCATACATCCAACGTACCCAGGTTCTATCTGAACCAGCCCTCCGCGACAAACATCGAGGTCTTGAAGGCGCATCGCCTGAGCACAGGAAAACGAAGCGTCGTCGCCTTGATCGACACCGGAATAGACGACACTCATCCAGTCCTGAACAAAATAGTTGTGAAGGGAAAGAATTATGTTATGCGGGGCGCCGCTTCCGAATGGAACGACCCGAGACTGGACCAACGCCATTCCACGGTTTTCGAGCTATTGCAAAGTCAGAGCACCGTCTTCGATCTCGACTTCAGCCAGGCTCCGGTTTTTCCCGTCCTGCGGGGCAATATTAACGTGCTGTTCGCCCGCAGCGCTTACGCTTCTTTCCGAGCCATGCCGCTGCCCGCGGCGTTTGGTCACGGCACAATGACGGCCGGAATCGTTCACCTTGTCGCGCCGGATGCCGAACTGATGCCGATGAAAGCTTTCGATGCCGATGGCAAGGCGAATCTCTGGAACTTGATTCGGGCCGTGCGCGACTCAGTGGACATGGGCGCCAACGTCATCAATATGAGCTTTTCCGCTCCCGCAGAGAAGGAAACCGCAGTACTGTTCAAGACGCTCGCAGTCGACTACGCGAAGGCATCAAACGTTGTGTTAGTCGCTGGCGCGGGAAATCAAAACCAGGATATTGAGGTCTTACCCGCCGCAATCGAGCCAGTTAATGCGATAGCCGCCGTCGACAGCCACGATGTCAAGGCTTCGTTTTCAAACTACGGCAACTATATTTCTTACAGTGCACCAGGACCCGACGTCATCACGACCTATCCTGGTACGTTCGCGATGGCCAGCGCCACTTCTTTCTCCGCGCCCTTCGTTAGTGGCGTCTACGCATTGCTGAAGGAGGCCGGCAGCGACGGTAAATTGGGCCGCGCCCAAATCGAACGAGGTTCCGACTCGATTGAGGAACTCAACCACCCTTCCTTGAAACACAAACTCGGTAAGGGAAGAATAAAC
>QHXD01000027.1 GCA_003223895.1 Acidobacteriota bacterium | reverse complement strand
AAAGTATCGATACCGCCCCTCTTCGGGGGCAATCACTGCGGGGTCGCCCGGTGCATGAAATATGCACGCCGGTAAATCAGGGGAATCAACTCCTGCTGCGACGAAGGGGAGGCGGCGGCTTGGCCACCGCCTTACCCTCTGGTTCCCAAGCTCAATCGCTTCAAGTTCGATCGTATCTCTTCAAGAACAGCCTCGACATTCTCGAACACCCGTTTATTCTCAAACCGGATCACTGTTACATTGAATCGTTTCAAGAACTCCGACCTTTCTGTATCCAGGTCCGCTCCGATCTCAGTCATGTGGCCCGCTCCATCAAGTTCGACTGCCAGGCGACATTCCGGACAAAAAAAGTCGACAATGTACGGACCTATGCTGTGTTGTCTTCGGAACTTCTTTCCGTTGAGTTGCGAGTTCTTGAGGTGTTTCCACAGAAAGGCCTCGGCCGGAGTGAGATTTCCACGAAGTTCTTTGCGCCGGCCATTGGAAGATGCCAGGTTGTGAATCAGACGGCGGTTTTTCATGCCGAGAGGCAATGCACGAACGGTTCCGATTGGGAACCACCCCGTCTGCGCCCGGCTAAGGAGGCTCCGCGGCATTTTCTTGATGGGCGCAGCCACCCCTCCTAACTTAGGAGGGGAATACCGGCAGCAACAAATTCTTGTCATGCCGCTCAGGCGGACATAGAGTAAGTGAACCATGAGCAAAAACAAGAATCGAAAAAAGATTTCCCGCCGGAAGTTTCTCAAGGGAACGGGGGCTGCATTTGCGGTTGCGACTGCGGCGCCCAAACTCGAGGCGCAGCGTCCCGCAAGCACCGCGCCGGCAGCCGTGGTCGACCCGTCGGTGCCACGGACGACCATTCGCGTGGTGATCAACGGCGCAGAGCGGCGTATCGAAGTGGAAGATCGCTGGACTCTGGTCGAACTGCTGCGCGATCACCTGCAGCTCACCGGAACAAAGATCGGCTGCGACCCCGGCGAATGCGGAGCCTGCACCGTGCTGCTGGACGGCAAGCCTGTTTACTCCTGCAGCAATCTGGCGGTTTGGGCTGACGGCCGGTCGGTCCAAACAGTCGAGGGGCTCGCCGAGAACGGGCGGCTCGATCCGCTGCAGCGGTCATTCATCGAGCATGACGGCCCGCAGTGCGGATTCTGCACATCGGGACAACTGATGGCTGCCAAGGGATTGCTCACGCGCAACGCGCATCCCACGGCGGACGACGTGCGGGCTGGATTGACGGGCAACCTGTGCCGCTGCTCCAACTACAACCACTATGTGGAGGCCGTGCTGGCGGCTGCAAAAGGAGGTGCGCGATGAGACGGCAAACGAACGCGCCCGTAAAACCACTGAAGACCATCGGCCATCCGACACCTCGCATCGACGCGGTCGCGCGAGTCACGGGCAAGGCCACCTACAGTAATGATGTCCGGCTGCCGGGGATGCTCTACGCCCGCCTGCTCCGCAGCCCGCACCCGCACGCGCGGATTCGGCGCATCGATCTTTCCAGGGCGCAGGCGCTACCCGGCGTCAAGGCAATGGGCGGACAACAGTACAACGATGAGATCAAGAAAATCACGAAGCACCGGCGTTATGCGTTCAACAACCCCGTGCGCTTCGTGGGCGATCCGGTGGCAGCCGTCGCGGCCGTGAACCGGCACGTGGCGGAAGAGGCACTGCGACTGATCGACGTCGATTACGAAGTCCTCGGCTTCGTGCTCGAGCCCGAGGAGGCGTTGAAGCAGGGCGCGGTCCAGATCTGGCCCGAAGGCAATCTCTCGCTCACCGCTCAGAACCAGGCGCAGCCGCAGCGAACGCGGCGGGGAGACGTCGAGGAAGGCTTTGGCGCATCGGATCTCGTGTTCGAAGATCGCTATTCCACGGCCTTCGTTCACAACGCGCAGATGGAGCCGCGGGTGTGCGTCGCGACCTGGGATGCGGACAAGCTGACGCTCTACACTCCGACGCAGGGCATCTCGAACTGCCAGACCGACACGGCTCGAGACCTGGGAATTCCTGTCGAGAAAGTGCAGATCGTCTGCCAGTACATGGGCGGCGGATTCGGTGCTTGCCAAAGAAGCCGGCGCTCCCGTCAAGCTCGAGCTTTCGCGGAAAGAGGATTTCATAGGTGTCCACGGCCGCTGGCCGACCGTTCAGTATTACAAGGTTGGCGTCAACCGCGACGGCGTGCTGAAAGCGATTCAACTGCGGGGATACAGCGGCATGGGACCTTACCGAAAAAATTCGGGCGCGATCGGCGGCATGGATCTTTATCAGTGCCCCAACATCGAGAGAGTGGTCTTTCCCGTCTACACCAACAAAACGGTGTCGGGAAACTTCCGCGGGCCCGAGTATCCGCAAGGCTTCTACGGCATCGAATCGATGATGGACGATGTCGCCTACAAGCTGAAGATGGATCCGGTCGACTTCATCCTGAAGAACATGACGCGGAAGGCCAACGACGAAGTCCCTTATACCAACTACAGCCTCGAAGAGTGCATCCGCCGCGGCGCTGAGGTTTTCGAGTGGAAGAAGCGCTGGCATCCGCAGCCGGGCTCGGACCCGGGTCCGATCAAACGCGGAGCCGGGGTTTCGTTTATGGCGTTTCGATCGGCGCTGGGCCGCAGCAGTGCCGAGATCCGGCTCGATGCGAAAGGTCAGTACACGGTGTTTGTCGGAGTGACCGACGTCGGCCCGGGTGCCAAAACGACGATGGCGATGATTGCCAGCGAAGCCCTCGGTGTGCCGTTGTCGAAAATCCAGGTCGTGTGGGGCGATACGGACCGATGTCCGTACTCGGTCGGCGAGTCCGGCAGCCGCACGACGATTCAAACGGGCCAGGCGGTCATTGAGGCTGCGGAGGCGCTCAAACAGCAGATCGCCGAAAAGGGTTTACCGAAAGGCACGAACACGCTTAAGGGTTCAGCATCACCTAATCCGGTGCTTGAAGGCAAAGTACGGGCCGCGTTTGGAGCGCACTTCGTGGAAGTGGAGGTCGATGCCGAGCTCGGCCGCGTTCGTGTCCTCAAGTACCTCGCGGTTCACGACAGCGGGCGCATCATGAATCCCCTCACGGCCACAAGCCAGATCAAGGGCGGCGCCACGATGGGAATTGGAATGGCGCTGCACGAAGACCTGCTGTACGACCGCCGGAATGGTCAACCGCTGACGGCGGGATTCTACGGCGCGCGGCTTCTCACGCATCGCGATGCGCCGGAGATCGAGGTGATCTTTATCGAAAGCGACGACGGGTACGGACCGTATGGCGCAAAAAGCATCGGGGAGTCCAGCAAGGTTCCGGCAGTTGCAGCCGTTGCCAATGCAGTCTTCAACGCGATCGGCCGACGCATGAAGGATCTGCCGATCACTCGCGACAAAATTCTGGGAGCACTCGCATGAAAACATTTACCAATTCCAATGCTCGTGATCTCCAGCAGGCGGTGACACTCGTCCAGCAAACGCATCGGGACGGTAAAGCCGCCTCGTTTGTCGGCGGCGGAAGCGACCTGCTGGGTCTTGTGAAAGAACGCCTCGTCGCGCCGGACGTGCTCGTGAATCTGAAGACCATCAAAGGCCTCGATCAGGTCACGCCGGCCGCCGGTGGAGTCAACATAGGCGGTCTCATCACGCTCGACACGCTGAGCCACAATCCGGTCATTCGCCGCGATTACGCTGTACTGGCGGAGGCCGCCGAAACGGTGGCGACACCGCAGATCCGCAACGTCGGGACACTGGCGGGCAATGTGAACCAGCGTCCGTGGTGCTGGTATTTTCGAAATGGCTTCCCGTGTTTCAAGAACGGCGGAAACACGTGCTTCTCCTTTGGCGGTGAAAACCAGTTCCACGCGATCTTCGGCGGAGGGCCGAGCTACATTGTTCATCCGTCGGATACCGCAGTTGCGCTCGTGGCCCTGGAAGCGAAATTCCGGATCGTGGGCCCTTCGGGTGAACGTCTGCTGCCCGCTGCCGATTTCTTCGCATTGCCGCAGCAGAACCCGGCTCGTGAAAATGTGCTGGGACCCGAAGAAATACTCGCTGAAGTTCAACTGCCATCGGCACGGCCGGCAACGCGCAGCACCTATCATAAGATCATGGACCGCGAGGCGTGGACGCACGCCGTTGTGAGCGCGGCCATCGTGCTCGAGATGGAGAAGGATGTGTGCCGGAGTGCGCGGATCGTGCTGGGAGGCGTGGCGCCCATCCCGTGGCGGCTGCCCGAAGTCGAGCGAATGCTCGCGGGCCAGCGCGTCACGGAGGCGCTGGCAGCCCGGGCCGCCGAGACCGCCCTCGAGGGCGCAAAGCCGCTCGCGAAGAATGCCTACAAGGTGCCGCTGACCAAGGGCGTTGTGCGCCGTACACTGCTGGATCTTGCCAGCCGCGCGTGACGTAACGTACAAGAAGTAGAGATACAGAAGAGGGCGTTTGCGGATTTGAAATCTGCAACCGCCGCTCGCCAATCTGTAACAAAGATTCTAAATTTGAATCAGCGGTGATCGATTTCCGAGAATCGCTGAGCAAATCTCAAAGTCTTTGTTACAAATTGGCGGTTGGCGATTCCAGATTTCAGATCCGCAATGCTTACCTCGCCTGAGCCCATTTCCCGAAACTTGGTTTTTCTTTCCGCGTTGTTTACCGCATGTGACCGACCGAAGTGATCCCGAATTGATTGCCGCTTGCCTGGACGGAGATGGCAAGGCATGGGAAGCTCTCGTGCAGCGCTATAAGCGATTGATTTATTCCATCCCGTTCAAGTGGGGACTGCCGCGCGAAGACGCGATGGAAATCTTTCAGGCGGTCTGGCTGGATTGTTTTCAGGAATTACACTCTCTGAGAGACGTGGACCGGTTACAAGCGTGGCTCGTTCGGATTGCAGTAAGGAAATGCTATAGATTTGCCGAAAACAGACGTGGAGCCCCTGCGAGCGTGGAGCTCACGGAAACGGATCTGAGAGAGGATCCCAGCGCGGGGCTTGTCCAGCGCCTCGAACAGGAACAGGTGATCCGGGAAGCAGTCAACAAGTTGAGCCCGCGTTGTAAGCAGGTTATCGAGGCTCTGTTTTTCGAGGAGCCGATGCCAAGTTATGCCGCGCTCGCCGCACGCCTGGGATTATCCGTCAATTCGATCGGTTTTACGCGGGATCGTTGCCTGGAGCGTCTGGGAACATTGCTAGGGGATTTGGGGTATGCATACTGAATTTTCGGGCCACATACTTTTGCCCTCCGGAGCAACCACTTAATCAAGTTGGAGGGCCACATTATGTCGGCTAACTATAAGAATCATATAGCGATCTCAACGCTGTTCGAGTGCGCTCGGACCAAGACGGAACTGGATATGGCGTCCCAGAATCACCTTAGGGAGTGCGATTTTTGCCGCGGAAGGCTGAGCTGGATGGAGACGGCCTCCGCGCTCGGCGCCAAGGAACCCTCGTACGAACCTCCCAAGTCTCTGATGGACGATGTGCTGCGCCTCGGCCAGCCTTCGCGCCTGAAGCAATTGCGCAACTTCGTAGTGGCGTCACTCACATTTGACAGTTTCAGAGATCTTGCTTCGGTCCCGGTCCGCGGCGAGGGAGCTACAGCCCGGCAGATGACATACGAAGCCGAAGACTTCGAGATTGGCCTCTGGCTGCGATGGTCCGGAGACCGAACCCTGACGCTTACCGGACAGGTGCTCAGCAAAACCGCCGGACCGATCAAAGACTCATCCGCACATGTTGATCTGGTCATCGATGGCGATCACATCAAGACCGCAACTTTGAGTCCCTGGGGAGAGTTCTCATTTCCCGACCTGCCACAGACTCGCTTTGGCCTGCACGTTTCTTTTCTGGACCGCGTGCTGCGTATTCCATCTATTCTGTTAGTAGATGAGGAAGGACGCTAACGGCAACCCCTCAACTCCCGGCGAGCTCGTCGACGAACTTTGTCAGATTCAAACCGCCGAAGAGCTGTTCAATTGGAAACAGCAGCGTGAGATCACTGTCGGTCTGATCAGCGCAGTGATGGTCGAGGTGCGGCGCCTGCTCGACCGCGCCGAATTCGATTCCGCTGGCCGTCTTTCGGAGTGGTGCCTCCTGCTGGTGCAGGGGCTGCCCGATGCCGCCATCAGGGCCAGCGCCACCGTCACCAAGGGTATTGCGCTTGCCCGGATGAACGAACACGCCAAAGCGCTGCCCTACTACGACAAGGCGCTCGAGCTCTACGAGCTGGCCGGCGATGAATTGCACGCCGCGAAGGTTCGAATGAGCCGCATGTCCACCTATTCGCATCTTTCGCGGTACGAAGAAGCGCTCTGTGATGCAGAGATCAGTAACGAAGTGTTTACCAGGCTGGGAGAGAAGCGGCTTCTGGCGAGAAACTGCAACAATCTCGGCGAGGTCTTATTCCGGCTCGATCGCTTCCAGGAATGGCGCGCCACGCTGGACCGGGCGGCGTCATTACTGAAAGAGCTGGGCGACCGCCAGTCTCTCGCCATGGTCTACATGAACCATGCCGTGGTTGTCACGAGCCTGAATATCCCCTCCGAAGCGTTTCGATATTACCGGTTATCGAGACAACTCGCCGAGGAAACCGGCCAGACATGGCTCGCCACTGTCTGTAACTACAACCTCGGCTATCTCCACTATGCTCAGGGCGAGTATACAAAGGCCCTCGATATCCTGACGGACACGCGCGGCGCCCTTCGGACGGACCCGTGGTACGTCCCACTCTGCGACCTTACCGAGAGTGAAATCTACCTGGAGATGAACATGTACCGCGAGGCGGCTCGCCTTGCGGAGGCCGCATATAACGCTTTCGAATCCACTGCAAAGCCCTTTGAGATGGCAAAGGCGCTGGCCGTTATGGGCATTGCGCACAGCCAGCTTCGCGAATTCAAACAAGCGGCGATGTTGTTCGAGCGGGCCAGGACGATGTTTCAAGACCAGGGGAACGACGTCCGCGCTGCCGCGACGGATTTGTATAAGGGCATCATGTGCCTGCAGCTCGGCCAGTATTCTGAAGCGAGACTCATTGCTCAACAGGCATACGAAACCTTCATGAAGGCGGACATCAAACCCAGAGCTGCTTTCGCCCAGATCGTTTCAGCAAGAGCAGGGCTGAAGGCTGAGGATTTGGAAGCCGCATCGCGCGATGCGGCAGTCGCGACTTCGCTATATGAAAAATCGCCCTCGCCGTGGGTCGGCCCGCAGCTGCATGCTGTCCTTGGCCAAATACATCTGGCTCGCGGCGCTCTGGAGGACGCGCGCAGCGAGTTTCGCAAGGCTATCGAGGAACTGGAGCGAGTGAGAGCGAACATCGGGCCCGATGAGTTGCGTCTCAACTTCCTGAAAGACAAGGTTCCCGTCTACGAACTGCTTCTGAACACCGATCTGCGACTGGGAGACCCCGCCCGCCAACGAGAAGCCCTGGAGACCGCCGAGAGAGCCAAGTCCCGAACACTCGTCGACCTTTTGGCAGGGAGCATTGATTCCCTGAGGAGTGTCACGTGGTCTTCAGTGGAAGATATTCAGGAGGTGCTTGCGCCTGACGCCGCACTGGTCGAATACTTCATGACCGGCGACAAGGTGATGGCCTTTTGCCTGTCACCGCAGAGATTCGAAGTCATTGAAGAGATCTGTTCGCGCGACGCCCTGAAGAAACGATTCGAGCTGCTGCGGTTTCAGTTTTCCCGACTCAGCGTCCACGCCGCTGTGGCGAAAGAGAGAGAGGCCACGTTCCTGCTGAACGTCCAGGACCATCTGGCGGAGCTTTACAGGATGCTTATTGGTCCTCTCGAGGGGTTTCTCGCCGACCGGAAATCTCTGGTATTTGTACCGTTCGATTTCCTCCACTATCTGCCGTTTCACGCCCTTTTCGATGGCGCCACCTATCTGACAGATCGTTTCACGATCAGCTATGCGCCCGCCGCCACGATCTATCGGCTTTTCAAGACGAAACTGGTCGCCGTCAATGGACCTGCCCTGCTGATCGGTGTTCCGGACGCGCGTACCCCCTTTATAACGGACGAGATTGAAAGTATAGGCTCCGTTCTGCCTGATGTCCGGGCTTACGTCGGCGCTGAAGCCACACGGGATCGGCTGACTCGCGAGATGACCCGTGCACGGTTGATCCACATCGCGAGTCACGCGCTCTTTCGGCCCGACAATCCAATGTTCAGCTCCATCCAGCTCCACGATGCGGCGCTCAACTTCTTCGATATCTATAACCTGCGCACGTCAGCCGCCCTGGTCACATTGAGCGGCTGCGGCACCGGCTTGAGCAGCGTTGTCGCCGGCGATGAATTACTGGGACTTGTCCGTGGATTCCTTTACGCGGGCACCACGTCCGTCCTGATCAGCCTGTGGGACGTCAATGACCGGACGACCTCGGATCTCATGACGTACTTCTACGGCCATCTGGCTGAGGGACAGCCGAAGAGTCAATGCCTTGGGCTGGCTATATCGCGCCTCAGGCAACAACACCCCCATCCCTACTACTGGGCGCCTTTCCTGCTGATGGGCGACCCCAGCTAAACGCGGGCTAAAGCCCGCGACTACATTTGGGAATCAACGCGTCAACCTCAATGTAGTCGCGGGCTTTAGCCCGCGTTCAAAAAAAATCACCACCCCCCATACTTTCGCAGGCCTCCCCGATCACTTAACTCAGTGAATCGAGCTAAATCTTTCAAAATACGAAAGGGAATAACAATGAATTCACAAGCGATCGACAGCACCATCGTCCTCGAAATCGAAGAACTGGAAGCCAAAACTGCTCCTCAGTCCAGCGCCAGTTTCCTCGACTAAGCGAGCTTAAGCACCGCTTGCGTTCCGGCTGGGAGTTCTGGCTTGCCAGGCACCTCCCAGCCGTTTCCCTCACCCCCGCCGCCGCAAATCCGCTTTCACCGACTCACAAGCGTCTGTGTTTGGGCATCCCAATGAAGAATCAGGCAGTCCGTGCATGACTCGCCGGTGCCGTACACTCCGACGAGGTCTCGCGTCCAGCCGGGAACCAGAAACGAGACGTCTTTGGGTACGTCCGGTTCGCGATAGGGGAAATCAAAAATGAGGATTTGCGTCGGTTGATGGGACCGCAGCAGTTTCAAGAGCTCGTTTGTTGGAGCCGCGCGCAGCTCGAATTGGCGGTCTTTCTGGAACCACAGGTAAGACAAATTCACAACGAGAAACGCAGAAGCGAACGCAATCCGAAGCTTTGGATTCTGGAGCTGGGCGTAGAGCCAGGCAAGCAGCCAGACAAAAACCATCGACGCCGTGTAGACCTGCCGGCTGGGCAGGTAGCCGGAATAGGTCAGGAACATATAGGGCAGCAAGGTCAGAGTCACAGCGGCTATCGCAGCGCCCACGGGACGAGCCTGGGGCCAGCGACGGAGATCGATGCGGAAGAGGACAAGGATCACAACCAGCCAGGGCCACAACAGTCGAAGCAGTGTCCGGCCCACAACCATTGCCGCCTGCGGGCCGATGACATACACATTCTTCTGAATGAAATGATTTGTCGACCACGTGTGGAGAAAAACCGCAGCGAAGATCGCAACGGGAATGAGCAGAATGCCGTAAGCCGGCGGAAAGAGCTTCTTACGCTGCTGCCATTGCAACGCCGGCACGAGCGCCAGCACCATCAGCGCCGATTCTTTGGAAAAGAGCGCAAGGAAAAAGAAGACCCCGCTCCAGAGATATCGGTGCTTCAGCCACGCAAGCAACGTGCATAGGACGAAGAGCCCCTGCAGTGTTTCGCCCATCCCCGTGATCCACATGACAGCTTCCTGCGGCGCTTGAAACACGGCAAACATCGCCGCACCTGCGAAAGCGACGACCTTGTCGCGCGCGGTCAACATCAAGAGGCGTGAAAAAAGAAAAGCATTTATGAAATGCAGCAGGATGTTGAACGCGTAGAAAAACTCGTAACGGTAGCCGAACACACTTTTCAAGAGACCATACAAGGCGATGCTGGTCGTCCGGAAATTCATGGGCGGGATTGTGAACAGGAAGAAGAAGTCCTGCTTCAGTTTGTCGGACCAATAAGCAGCAAGGCAGAGGAGAGCAAGCAGAAGTGCGAACGAGAGATTTCTCACCGGACGATTCAACCCCCGCCCGAAACATCGAGCGCGGATATCGTCTCATACTATGGGGCTAGGCAACTCCGCGGGAATCGAAGCTTTCCGGTTTTGAGCGGTCCGCCGGCAGGAATTCGTCGATCGAGGAGTCTGCCGTCAGGTATGTGCCCCCATTTTCGAGGTCTCCGATCTGCTCCCCGTCCATCAAGTTAAATTGCTGGCGATAGGCATCATACTGGAGCTTCACAAATTGCATAACAGCCTCCATCCGTCCTTATCGGCAGGTTCAGGACCGGACATTAGGGCTTTTTCTTAATCCTAACCTCACTTCCCGACTTACCCCAATCGAAATTGCCAGTCTAAAGGGGAGAGAACTCGCGTCAGCATTATTCTGACGTCAAAGTTTTCAACTTTCGAGTTATTCTAAGTAGGAAGTGGACAATCTGCATGATATCTTCCGATCGCAAGCGTGGGATAAGAAGAAAGATCGCCGAGATATTCCGTTCACAAGATCAAGAATGGATCACTGCGATATCGATGACAATTGACGCGATGTATCAGCAGTTCATTCGAGAACGTCAAGACAGTGCAAATAAAGATGGCACGCTGGAAAAGATGGTCGTCGTGGGCGACGGGAACATGGTTCGAGGACACAGACGCGGCTTCGGCCGCGTTGCTTAGTGTCTGCTCTCGCAAATCTCTCCGGAAAGCACAACGGGGCCGTCGCTTTCCGTATCGCAATTCGCCGATTATTCCGAATTTTTACGAATTTTGCCGAAGCCGTGACTCGCTTTGACCCAATTGTCCGACAATAGTTGGGCGTCTGATAGTTAAATCAGAATGATCTCAATCTCACCAAGATGGGGAGTGCTGATGAGTGACGAAAACATTCGAACTATGTCCTCTGAGCAGGGCGATCCCGAACTGGGCCGCCAGCTTTCTTCGGCCCGCCTTCTGGCAGGATTGACTCAGAGCGATATTGCGGAAAAGGTCGGAGTCAGCCGGCAGCACATTTCGAATATCGAAACAGGAATCACAAGCCCAACGGTTCGAGTATTGCGTGACTATCTACACGCTTGCGGCACGGACCTGGCGAAGTTTTTCTACGGGCCTCTTCCGACGGACCAGACACCGCGCCAGCGGGAGTATCATCGGAAGCTCCAGGCCCTGCTGGAAAACCCCGCGATTTCGCCGGTCATTACCAAGATTCTCGACTCGTTCATGTCGTCCATGCAGTCTTCGCTGACAGCGCTGGTTCAACCGGTTCGCGTGCAAGCGCGCCGCCGCACTCAGAACATCAGGAAAGACAGGCAGCGGAAGTAGACCTGAAAAAGCAGTTGATCCCGTGATGTCACCACGATAGTTTTGGCCCTAGTCAGGAAAAATCCTTACCGTTCGCCTCAGCACGGAGTCGGGGCGCTTCAGCGTCAGCGCAGGCCTCGGAATCCAAAGCCGAATAACCTGCAGACTTTTTGCGAAAGGGCTAAATTTATGTCTGGTGAGACCGAGGAACTGAAGCAGAAACTTGAGGAAATGCTTACCTCGAGTGACAAAGAGTGGGTCAATTCGGTGACAGTAACGCTGAACGCGATGCATCGCCAATTCGAACTGGAACGGCAGGGCCAGAAAAACATTGCTCCCTTCAGCCCATACCGGGTTCCCAAACGTCAGGTCGGCATCCTTTACTGGAAACGTTCACAAGACCGGTTCGGATGGAATCTCGCGGAACCGGGGTTCGTTCTTCTTATTTTTTGACCCGTTCTCCCGCCGTGAAACACCACACGGCGGGAGATTTCTACCCTTTTAGTTGCTGCCTGAACAGCTCTCCCCATAGAACCTGCCATGCTGTTAGCTTCGTCCTCTATTCCGGCCTTGTGCCAATTATTTTAGCGCGCATCGAGTAGCCCATTTTCGTCTGCATGCAGGGGAATTCCGCCCTAGCTGGGTTCCAGGTGCGTCGCCCTTCAGAGCGAGAAAACTTACTGCGCCTGCTACATAAAACCCATCCGCCGCTCGGGTACGTCTCGTGCAATTTAGAATTGCCGTGTGCTATTTAAGATTGCAGATGAAATTCGTCAGCTCACTACTGCCGAGATCGTCTCGCCGCCCAGCCGGCGACACATCGAATTCATGAATAGATGGCAGGCAGGTTGTTATGAAAAGAAGTTTGTTTGCATCCAATTCCCAGCGTACTCTCATCATCACCTTCATCGCCGTGGTTTTCGTCCTCTTTCATCTCCACAGGACATCGGCCCAGAGCACGGCTTTGGCAAGTCTTGCGGCATCGATGCAGCCGGGAACGTGGGCGGAGCTTCAAACCAGTAATCTCAATGCCACGTTCTCGAGTTCGGACGCGGGGGGCGGGGCTTCCGGCCAGATCATCGGTTATACCGACGATGCCGTCTGGGATCCGGCTTCCCGTCAGGTCTTCTTCCTCGGTGGCGATCACAACTGGAGCGTTCCAACGACGGTCAAATTTGTGAGCTATTCGGAAGCCACCAACTCCTGGCAAAGGCGGACAACGCCTTCCTGGGCGTCGGGGGTCGTGCACGGCTACCACCATAACGCGATCGATACGGCAACCGGAACTTTTTATCATCGGCCGTTCAGCGTGCAGGCCGTACACCGATACAACATTTCAGCCCAAACCTGGGATCAGCCGGCCATGGCCGCCTTCCCCTTCACCAGCGACTACAACAATTGCTGCGATGCGTTCGAGTATTTCCCCGAACTGGGAGGTCTGGTCTGGGTCAGCGGCAGCCAAAGCGTCTATCTCTATCGGCCCTCCACCAATCAATGGTCCACCCTTGCCACCAATCTCAACATCGGCGGCACATGGCATTCGGCCAGATACAATCCGGTTCGCCAGGTGATGATCTTTTACAGCGAGATGACCGGAGCGCTCTACAAGCTGTCCAGCTCCGGACAAGTCACCCGGCTCGGGAACCCGCCCATTTCCCTGTACAACAGTTTGGTGGGACCCTTGACCGTGGATCCCGTCAGCGGGAAATATCTGGCACTCACGCCGAGTGGGACTCAGTTCTATACCTACGATGTGCAGACAGATGTATGGCAGGCGCAATCGACTTCGACAAAACCGAGCTTTGATTCGTTTATTGTCGCGACTCCGATCAGCACCTACGGCGTGAACATGTTCGTTTCCTGTGCCAGCGGGGCGGCTCCTTGCCATGTCTATCTTTATAAATTTTCCGGAGGCAGCCCACCACCGCCTCCTCCCGGCGACACGACCCCGCCGACCGTGTCGGTCTCTTCGCCCGCGGCGGGTTCCACCGTCTCCGCAACAACCACGGTTTCCGCAAACGCCTCGGACAACGTGGGTGTGGCAGGCGTGCAATTCAAGCTGGATGGTGCCAATCTCGGCGCCGAGGACACGACTTCCCCCTACTCGGTCTCCTGGAACACCACCACCGCTTCCAACGGCTCGCACACGCTCACCGCCGTGGCCCGAGATGCCGCCGGCAACCAGGCCACGTCCGCATCCGTGACCGTCACCGTGAGCAATGCCGCTCCCACGTTTGACTTCTCGCTCGCCAATGGAGGCAACCGCACCGCCGTTCAGGGCCAATCCGCATCCAATACGGTCACCGCCACTCTCGTATCGGGTACGGCTGCCTCCGTCTCCTTTTCCGCCTCCGGTCTGCCGTCCGGCGCCACGGCGTCCTTTTCTCCGGCGTCCTGTCTTCCCACCTGCACCTCGACTTTACCCATCTCGACTTCGGCGTCTACTCCTTCAGCAACGTCGACGATTACGGTGACCGGAACCTCCGGTTCGCTGTCCCACACCACGGCGTTCACGCTGACCGTCAGTGCGGCGTCGTCTACATCATCCTTTACTCAGAAGTGCGCTCAATCGGGTGTGCTGAACTGTTTCAGCTTCGACAGCACCAGCAGTCTCTTTTATGCCTGGCCGACGGGAACCCAGTGCGATGCCGTTTTTGCCGGACAGACGAACTATGGCTTCGGGCTGGACCGCAGCGGCCCCGGCAACACGGTCGCGGTCATTCAAAACGGACAATGCGTCTATCCCCAGATCGACACGACCAATACGCATTCCGGCGCCGGCTCCCTGAAGTTCACCATCCCCTCCAACAGCAGCGCCAATTCGAGCGGCTATTTTGCCGAACCGTTCAAGCGCTACGCCGATGGCACATTTCCCTACATTGGACCGGGATCCCCGTTAGGCAGTGTGGTGTATTTCCAGTTCTACCAGAAGGTCGATCCGAATTTTGTCGGCATACCAGAAGGTCGATCCGAATTTTGTCGGCACCGACTTCCGGTGCACGGACGGAAGCTGCAGCGGCTGGAAACAGGTCATCTGGTACGGCAATCCTCCCAACGGTTCCAGCAGCAGTTCACTCGAATCCACCATGATCAATGGCTGGCAGCGCGGCGTTCCTCAAATGTACGGTCAACAAGGTTCCGACGACTACGGCATCGAGGACGTTGCGGGTTGCACTTTTGCGAAGGCCACAAGTCAGGGGGGCTCTGGATCTGGTTTTAACTCGCAGCCTAATTATTCCGCTCCTCTGAATCCGACCTGCGCCCATTATCCGGCGAACCAATGGGTCGAATTCACCGGCCGCCTCGAGATTCGTGGGACAGCCAACTCGCCCTCCAGCCGCATTCAACTGTGGGTTAACGGGCAGTTGGTGCTCGATTACGGGGCCGCACGAGTCGACTGGTCCGGACCCGATGGCACCGGTTATGGCCAATTCCTGATGTCGCCCTATCACACCAA
>QHXD01000026.1 GCA_003223895.1 Acidobacteriota bacterium | reverse complement strand
TTTCGGGCACGATCACGGCTACGTCAACAGCTTCTGACAATGTCGGAGTCGTCGGCGTTCAATACAAACTCGACGGCGCGAATCTGGGCGCCGAGGATACGGCCTCGCCCTATTCGACGAGTTGGAATACCACCAGCGCTTCCAATGGCTCTCACACGCTCACCGCCGTCGCTCGTGATGCCGCAGGCAACAGAACCACCTCCTCGCCCGTGACTGTCACCGTGAGTAATAGCACCCCGGATACGACGCCGCCGACTGTCTCCATCACCAGCCCTGCGAACGGCGCCACTGTTTCGGGGACGATCACGGCGACATCGACAGCTTCTGACAATGTCGGAGTCGCCGGTGTTCAATACAAACTCGACGGCGTCAATCTGGGTGCCGAAGATACGGCCTCGCCCTATTCGACGAGTTGGAATACCACCAGCGCTTCCAATGGCTCTCACACCCTCACCGCCGTCGCCCGCG
>QHXD01000025.1:17738-25009 GCA_003223895.1 Acidobacteriota bacterium | reverse complement strand
CTGTGTGTTGTTGAACTCTCCTCCATAAATCAACGACGGTGGGGTGAAAGTATCCTCGTTGCGCGTATTGAACGCGAATGTTGGAGCCGCGAGCAAGGACACTCGGTCGGCAAAAGTGCGTGTAAACACCCCCTGAATGAAGGGCCGATGCATTATATGGAAGTTTTGCTGGCCCTCCACGCCAGCTCGAGCTTGAATCGTCAGTGGAGACGTTTCGCCCTGCCGGGCGACCTGGAATGAGGAATTGAGCTCGATCGTTTTGGTATTGTTATAGTTGCTACGGGATATTCCGAAGGCTATTCGATCGGTTATACCAACGCGCCCGCTGTAAGCGACCGTTGCCCCGCTATCGAATCCGAAGAGTCCCCCGAAACCGGCACTCTTAATGTCCTGCGAGAATCGGTGCTGCACCAGAAAATCGACACCACCGGCTCTCAGTGGCTTCCCAACGGGCAGATTCACGACATTTGAACCGAAAAATGCGCCCTCGCGCGCATAGCCATCGACTGGAATGTTGGCTCTCTCGGATGCCTGTGCTGCCGTTGAGGCCGCGGTCGCCGGCGGTGGCGCCGCTCCGGGCGTCGCTGCAGGTGTGCCATCGACCGTCTTCCGATCGAGATCGACCAGTGTCATCCTTCCGCCGGATTCAATGACCACCTGCTTGTTACCGGGATCGGAAAAATGCATCACCAGGCCCGTGGCCTGTCTCGAAACCGGGACTATAAATCTGTCGGGAAATTGCGCGCGCAGCATCGGCGTGATCTGCTCGCCGGCGCGCTCAAATGCCTGTCCGAAGACGTTACGCGCGTCGCCGCCTTCCGGGCTCATGTGACATGTGATGCAACCGTCTTGTGCTGGATTGCGAAACGGATCGCTTCGGTAGAGTTGCAGGAATTGAGGCATTGCGAACGCTGAAACGTTCGAAAATAAGAAAAGAGCTGTCAGTAACACACTTCCAGACCATCGATTCATGGGAACCTCCACATCCGAGAAAAAGAGTTACTTGAACCGCACACGCGAAACATGCGGGTTGCCTTCCACATAGAATCGCCAGGGTTTGTCCTTGTATTCCCCGGCGTAATCGACTCCAACGCGAGGACTGGTGAGGATCGGCCCAGGATCGAGTTTCCTATCTTCGATCCATATCGTGGTGCCGAGCAGATTTTCTCCGTTCAACTGCTTGTCGATCGGCTGGCGATGTTGTTTTCCCGTTCCGGATTATTACGGAGTTCAGACATCAAATCCACATTTTCGATTGGCTCAACGGCTCGGATGAGCACGGCGGCAGGATATCCCTTTGGCTCCGTCACAACGTTCAGGCAAAAGTAGAAGCCATAGATCATGTAGACATACGCATATCCCGGCGGGCCAAACATGACGGAAGTTCGGGGCGTGTGTCCCCTGGAGGCATGACACGCAAGATCGTGCGGACCGACATACGCTTCGGTTTCGACAATTCTTCCGGCTAGATTTCTTCGGCCCAGACGCCGTACGAGGACTTTGCCCAAAAGTTCGGAAGCAACATCAAGAGTGAGGCGGGAGTAAAAGGGTCTGGAAAGCTTGGCGGGCATCGGAATAAGAATGGAGTCGTAATGGGAACGCGGGCTAAAGCCCGCGACTACATTTTGAGATCACGTTTGTTCCCAACGTAGTCGCGGGCTTTAGCCCGCGTTCCAACTGCAACCGGTTAGCTCTTACGCGGCTTCTGGCTTGTCTGGCTTGCCGCGTACCTGCTTCTTGATCTTCCAGTGGGAGAAGAGGTACTTGTGGCCGCATCGAGGGCACTGCCAGGATCCCTTTACCGGATCCGCGCCACGCTCGTGGAACATCTCCACAATCAGGTGACAGTGCAGACACATGGTCGGATGACTATAGATCATCTCTGGCTTTGCCGTTTTAGTCATAACTGCCAATGGAAACCCCCTTTTAGTTTACGGGCTCTATATGTCAGACTTCACCCTCCAAACGGCTGCAAACTTATGACTTATAACAGCTTAACAATAGAGCGTTAGTGCAAATTGCAGCAGATACAGACGATGAGACTATTGAAATGGAACGTCTCTCGACGCCTGTCAGAGATTTTTTGAAGAGCCCCGAAGCGCATTATAACCGAATTGGGCAAGATTAGTACCAAAAAGTGCGCTCTTAACCGAAAATTTATGCGGGTTCGACCGAATCCGCATCGACTTCGGCGCTAACCGACTGCTGGAGCAGATGAATGCTCAGGACGAGACGGGTCAGTCCCTTCTTTCGAATCAGGATTCCTTCACAATCTTCCAATGGCCCGGAGCGAACGCGTACACGCCTTCCTATCTTCAGGTAAGGATGCGGATTGTAAGGCAGTTCGGACGTAACGAGCCGACGGATCGCTTCGATTTCGGGTTCGGGAATCTGCGCCGGCTTCCCATCAAATGTTACAAAGGCAACTGCGCCATACGGACGGAGCGTGTCGTGATAGCGGCGTTCATACTCGACGTTCACGAAGAGATAGTTCTTGAACAGGGGTTCTTCGATGATCTTGTAACGATCGCTCCACCGGCGGCGAACCTTGTAGATTGGAAGAAAGGCCTCGATGTTGCGGTTCTTCAGATCTTCGTAAACCTGTTTTTCGTGGCGGGGGCGGGTATATATCGCGTACCAGGGCATTAACTAACGCTGGCTGACCGGCACCCACTTCAGGTCTGGCGCCGGACCAATGTATTCGGCACGCGGGCGGATCAGACGGTTGTTCGAATATTGCTCGAGGATATGCGCTGTCCAGCCGGACATGCGGCTCACCGCAAAGAACGGCGTGAACAGATCGATCGGCATGCCGATCACGTGATACGTGCTGGCCGAATAAAAGTCTACATTGGGATTCAGCTTTTTCTCGGATTTCACGAGCGCCTCGATCCGCGCGGACATCTCAAACCACTTCCCCTGACCTGCACGCTCGCACGCCTCTTTGGACATGCGCCGGAGGTGGGTTGCCCGAGGATCTTCGGTGTGATAGACCCGGTGGCCGAAGCCCGGGATTTTTTGCTTCTGCGCGAAGATGTCGCGGACGAAGGCGTCGACCTTCGAAACCTCGCCGATCTTCATCAACATTCGCATCACGGCTTCATTGGCGCCCCCGTGGAGCGGGCCCTTCAGAGCGCCGATCGCCGACGTCACTGCAGAGTAAATATCGGAAAGGGTTGCCGCGGTTACGCGTCCCGCAAACGTCGAAGCATTCCACTCGTGATCCGCGTGCAGGATCAGCGCAATATCCAGTGCTTTCGTCATCGTGTCATTGGGTTCGGTGCCGTTCAGCATGTAAGCGAAGTTAGCGGCCAGGCTGAGGTCCGGACGCGGAGCCACCGGCTCTTTGGCGTTGCGGATGCGGTGGAAAGCCGTCACCAGCGTGCCCGTCTGAGCGGTCAGCCGGACCGCTTTGCGCAGATTCGCTTCCGGCGACATGTCTTCGGCCTCGGGGTCATACATGGAAAGCATCGAGACGGAGCTGCGAAGCACTTCCATTGGAAGCGCCTTCGCGGGCATACGCTTTATCGCGTCCAGGACTTGTGCTGCTATGGAGCGGTTGGAAGCCAGCTTCCTGGATGTATCGTCCAGCTCGGCCCGATTCGGCAACCGGCCAAACCAAAGCAGATGGCACGTCTCCTCGAAGGTAGAGTTGGTTGCCAGCTCGTGAATGTTGTAACCCTGGTAAGCAAGAATTCCCCTATCGCCGTCGATATAACAGATCCTGGATTCGCCTGCTACGATGTCTTCAAGTCCCGCTTTCATAAATCCCCTTCGGACCAAAATTGAATCCGACATTCTATTGATTTACAGATCGACTTTCTACTTCGAATTCGGCGCCAGGTCCCCAGTTAACGTTATAATCATGAGGCTGTGAAGCGGATCTATTTAGATAGTAACGCAACGACACCCATGCGGCCAGAAGTGGTGGCGGCCATGATGCCCGTGTTTACCGAGCATTTCGGCAATGCCTCGTCCATCCATTGGTTCGGACAGCAGGCCAAGGCAATGATGGACGATGCCAGGCAGCAGGTCGCGCGGCTGATCAATGCGGAGACAGCCGAGGTCGTGTTTGTCAGCGGGGGTACCGAGGCGGATAACCTGGCCATTCGCGGCATCGCCGATTCCCAGAGGGCAAAGGGACGGCACATTATTACGTCGCGTATCGAGCATCACGCCGTGCTGCATACGTGCAAGGATCTCGAAAAGCAGGGATACGACGTAACTTGGTTGCCTGTTTCGCGCGACGGCCTGGTGGACCCAGAAGACTTGCGGAAAGCGATTCGGCCGGACACGATCCTGATCACGATCATGCACGCGAACAATGAGATTGGAACGATTCAGCCGCTTGAAGAGATCGGGCAGATTGCCGAAGACGCCGATGTGTATTTCCATTCCGACGGCGTGCAGTCTACGGGAAAGATCCCGGTGGATGTGCGAAAGCTGAAAGTGGATCTCTACTCGATGTCATCGCACAAGATTCACGGACCCAAAGGTGTGGGTGCGCTGTTCGTCAGGAAAGGGACGATCCTCAAGCCGACGATGACCGGCGGTGGCCACGAACGAAATCGGCGGTCGGGCACGGAGAATGTCGCCGGGATCGTGGGATTCGGAGAGGCGGCAAGGCTGGCGCGCGAAGGCTTGAAGACAGACATGCCGCGCGTCGCGACGCTGAGGGACCGGCTCGAAGCGGGCCTGAAGTCGAAGATCGAGTTTATCCACGTCAATGCCAGGAATGCTCCGCGTCTCCCGAATACGTCGAATATCATGGTGGATTACGCCGAGGGCGAAGGCCTGGTCATTTCGCTCGACCTGAAGGGTGTCGCGGTATCGACGGGGTCAGCTTGCTCGTCCGGTTCCCTCGAACCGTCGCATGTGCTGACCGCAATCGGGAAGACGCCGGATGAGGCCCACGGTAGCTTGAGATTCAGTTTGAGCACGATGACGACTGAAGAGGATGTGGATTACGTGGTGGAGACTCTTCCCGGCATCGTCGAACGCTTGCGGGAATTGTCGCCGTACTACAAAAAGGTTTAGCAATGGCGTATTCGGAAAAACTGCTCGACTACTTTCAAAACCCGCGATGCGTGGGAGAGATACCCGACGCGCATGCGATAGCCGAGGTCTCCAATCCCGTTTGCGGCGACGTCATGAAATTGTGGGTGAAGGTGGACGACGGACGGATTCAGGATGCGAAGTTCAAGGCACAGGGCTGCAGCGCCGCAATTGCGACGAGTTCGTACGCGACCGAAATGCTGATTGGAATGAGAGTCGCGGAGGCCAGGCGAATCACCAGGGATCAGATTGCTGAAGCGCTCGGGGGTTTGCCGGCGTCCAAGATTCACTGCAGTGTATTGGCTTCCGATGCCATCAAGGAAGTTCTGAAAGGATTTTAAGCAGGTGATTGCTGTTGCCATGAGCGGCGGCGTCGATTCATCGATCGCCGCTGTTTTACTGAAGGAGCAAGGTGAGGAGATCGTCGGCCTTTCCATGCAACTGTGGAAGGAGAACGGCCGGTGCTGTTCATTGGACGATCTGTGGGACGCCCGGCGTGTGGCCACGCAAATCGGAATTCCCTATTACGTCCTTAATCTCGAGAAGGACTTTGAAAATACCGTCGTTCGCCCGTTCGTGGAGACCTATCTCCACGGCGAGACGCCGAGCCCCTGCATCCTCTGCAACAACTACGTGAAGTTCCATCACCTGGTCGAAAAGGCAGCCGGCATTGGAGCCAACCGTGTCGCAACCGGTCACTACGCGCGCGTAAAGTATGACGAGGCGCTGGGCCGATGGCTCCTGCTGCGCGGCAGGGATCGGAACAAGGATCAGTCGTATTTTCTCTTCGGGATGACCCAGGACCAGCTCTCGAAGACGATCTTCCCTCTGGGCGATCTGACCAAGCCGGAGGTTCGCGAGATTGCGCGGCTCAGGGGATTGCCGACTTCCGAGAAGCCGGAGTCGCAGGAGATCTGCTTCGTGCAGGGCCGATCCTACGCCGACTTTGTGGAAGAGTACTCGGGAATCGAGGCGAACAGGTCTGGCGACATCGTCACCGAGGACGGCGAGGTTGTGGGCACACACGCCGGTATTCACAAGTACACGGGACGGCCACAGTACGTCGTGCGCATCGAGCCGCAGTTGAACCGGATTGTGATTGGAGAGGATCCGCAGCGGACCAGCTTCACCGTGCGCGATCACAATTGGATCGCGATCGATAAGCTCACGGAGCCGATTCGATGTGACGTCCAGATCCGAAATCGATTCGAGCCAAAGCCCGCCACAGTTTCGCTCCAGAACGATGAGATTGCCGTCGAGTTTGATGCCCCGCAACGCGCCATCACGCCGGGCCAGGCCGCTGTCTTCTATTGGAACGATGTGGTTGTGGGCGGCGGATGGATCCAGCGGTAACCCGCTGGACCCCAGCGGCCATCCATGGCAGCGTTCAACCCATCCATGGGAACGCTATGAATGCAGAATTATTTCAACTACTTCACGGAAATTGAGCGGTTCTTCCAAACCAAGCGCCGGTCCTTCACGCTTGTTTCCTGTGTGGATTGGGTCCTCATCGAAAGCTGGATGGAGCAAGGAATTCCGCTAGAACTCGTACTCAAGGGCATTGATCGAGCCTTCACAAATCCGAAGCGAAGACGTGAAATCGGCTCGCTGGCGTACTGCGTCAAGGCGATCGAGAAGGTCTGCGAAGAACAGAAGGACCTGATGGTCGAAGATCCGAAGTTGCCGGACTTCAACCCGAACGAAGTCGTCTCATACGCTCGCAAACTTGCCGCGCAGGTGGAGCGCCTTGATGCTGGAATCGCGGAGTCCATTCGCTCAATCGATCCATCAAACTTGCGAGTCGCCGAGCAGATACTAAGCGCACTCGAAGAGAAGTTGATTTCCAAGCTGAAAGCTACTGCTGACGACAAAACGATGATCGAGTTAAAGCGTGAGGTGGATGGGGAATTGAATCCCTTCAGATCAACGATGACTGCCGCGCAATTGATGATGCTAGAGCAGCAAATGTGGCGAAGAAGGGTGCTGGAGAGATACGAAATGCCGCGGTTAAGCCTGTTCTATCTGATATAAGCCGCGGATTATCCGCGGCTAACTTTTCCATGCGTCTCAAAATCGAAAAACTCGTCTACGGAGGCTCCGGGCTCGCGCGGACTGAAGAGGGAGTAGTGTTTGTGCCGAGGACAGCACCGGGCGATGTCATCGAAGCGAAGATTGTGGGGAAAAAGAAAGATTACTCGCTGGGGCGTATCACCGAG
>QHXD01000025.1:0-17681 GCA_003223895.1 Acidobacteriota bacterium | reverse complement strand
CATCATTCGGGAGAGCATCGAACGGCTTGGTCACCTCAAATGGGATGGTCCAATCAAGCGAATCGTCGGGCCCGACAGGAACTACAGGCTCCGAGCCACGTTTCATGTCATTGATGGAAAGCTCGGTTTCATGCAGGAGAAGACAAACGTTGTCATTCCGATTCGGGAGTGCGCATCGCTGGTCCCCGAGATCAATCAGTTCCTTCAAACCGTGGATCCGCGCGGCTCCCGCGAGGTTCACGTCATCAGTACTCCCGAGATCGCGGCAAGCTTTGTCTTCGAAGGGGACCGAATCGAGCGCCTTGGCCGGGCCCGGATCCACGTCGGCGACATCCAGTACAAAATTCATCCGGAAACATTCTTCCAGGCGAATCGGTTTCTGCTTGCTCCCTTCGTCAACGAAGTCCTGGATCAGGCCGGGCCCGCGCCCAGCCACGTTCTGGAGCTTTATTCCGGTTCAGGTTTCTTCTCTATTCCGCTGTCTCGAATAGCCAGAGAAGTCATCGGCGTCGAAGGCCATCGATCGGCGGTCCATCAGGCGCGGGAGAACGCAAAATTGAATGACCGGTGGAATCTGGAGTTCTTCGAGGGGCAAGTGGATGCCACCTTGCAGGGTGCGGACCTCAGGCCGGAGGTAGTCGTCGCAGACCCCCCTCGAGCTGGCTGCGGGGTAAAAAATGCCGAGCGGATCGCGGCCCTGGGCCCTCGGCGAATCGTCTACGTTTCCTGCAATCCCACCACGTTTGCGCCGGATGCCGCGGCTCTTGCCTCGAAAGGATATGCATTACGCCGCCTCACGCTGGTCGATCAATTTCCCAACACGTATCACATCGAGATAATCGGGTTGTTTGAGGTACAATAGCCCCGCCCTTCGCAGTTGCCGTGAATGCTGATGGCGCTGCCACTCCTGGCTCTGATCATAGGTATCCTGCTGTCTCCGTGCCTGGACTCGAGGTCTGTCTGGATCTGCCTACCCGTAGCCATTCTCATTTCGTTCGCAAAACGCCGGTGTGCGCTCCTGGCAGTGGCGTTGGCCGGCGCCGGACTGGCAGCGCGGCAACCGGCGGTGCTCCCGGACCCTGGCGACACCGCCGTTCGCCTCGTGGGACGCCTGACAAAGGCGCCGGAGTGGCGCGGATTGGGCGTTTATTTGGACGTAGAATTGCAAACGGTAGACGGTCAGCGATACCCTGGACGGGCACGACTGACGGAATTTCTGGACGATCCGGACTTGCGCCGCCTTTTCGATGGATTCGAGCTCGGTAGCGGCGACCGTCTGGAGATCGTAGTGAAGTTGCACAGGCCGGTGGTTTACAGAAATCCCGGCGTGTTTGATTACCGGCGCCACCTGGAGCGACAGGGAGTCTATTGGACCGGCACGATTCGGAACCCCCGCCTAATTACGGTTCTGGACAGAGGGTGGCACGGAAAAGATCGAATTAAAAACTGGATTCAAACCCGGCTCGAAGCTCCATTCGCGGCGGACCGTAATGGCCAGACCATACGCGGCCTCGTGACGGGAATGGTGCTGGGCAGGACGTATGGTCTGACGGCGGAAGTCGAGCGGCAGTTCCAGGCGGGCGGACTTTACCACCTTGTCGTTGTTTCCGGCTTTAATCTGGCCGTCGTTGCGGGTATGGCCCTGTGGCTGGCCCGCCGTATTTTATGGAAACGACAACCTCGTCTCCTATTTGTTCTCGTATGTACGCTGTCTTACGCCGCGATCGTCGAAGGCCAGGCGCCTGTGTTCCGGGCCGCCCTTATGGTGTCCTTTCTCGTCGTCGGGCTGCTCCTCGACCGCGGCTATGCGGCCCTGAGCGCCACTGCGGGAGCAGCTTTCATCATTCTCCTGATCGATCCCGGAGCGATCGAAGATTCCAGCTTTCAGATGACCTTTGCGGCCGTCCTTGCCGTGGTCGGCATTGGGGGGCCGGCCTGCCAGTGGATTCTGGGATGGCTTCGCGAAGCGCTGGCGGACTTCAACGATGCTTCCAAAGACAGCAACCTCCCGATCCGCGCGGCGGACTGGCGCGTGTCTCGGCGCACGTGGTGCGAGCTGCACGGCTTGCCCACCTGGACCGTCACGCTGCCCTGGAAGGTGGTTCTGATTGCCGGCGAAACGGCCATTGTTTCAGTGTCCGTCGAAATGGTGTTCCTGGTCTTTATGGTGGAATCGTTTCATCGATTCACTCCGGTTTCACCACTCTTGAACATTCCGGCCGGCATGATCACAGCAGCAATCACTCCGCTCGGACTGCTCCTGATTTTTCTGCCCCCGCCGGCCGCAGGCATTGCCGCATGGATCATTACGCAACTGCTTGGAATCCTGCTCGAGACACTGCATCTCGCTCTCAAGTTGCCCGGCGCAACATTACGCGTGCCATCGCCGCCGTTGTGGGTTTGGGCTTTGTACGCCGCGTCAGTCCTCCTTTTCACAGCGGCCATCCGGAAAAAGTGGAAGCGCCTCTTTCTGGGAGCCGCTGGAGCAGTTGTTCTGATTCAGGGGCTGGTTGCATTAGGAAACTTTGCGCCGGCTCCACCAGAGAACGTTACGTTGACGTTTGTAGACGTCGGCCAGGGCGATTCGACGCTCATCGAATTCCCGGACGGCCGCCGGACGCTCATCGATGGCGGGGGAGTTTCGGCGGGCCGATTCCTGAATCTGCGAGACGACAGCACATTTTCGATCGGGGAGAATGTCGTTTCGGCGTACTTGTTTTCGCGGCGAATACGGCGTCTCGACACGGTCGTGCTGACGCATGCCCATCACGACCACATGGATGGGTTATTTGATGTCATCGAAAACTTCCAAATCGGCGAGTTCTGGCTCGGAAGGAATCCAATGACTCCGAGATACCGGGAACTACTCGAAAGGATTAATGGAAAACACATCCCCATCCGATGGGTGTGGAAGGGCCATACGATCGGCCCGTTTACGGTATTGCATCCTCCAGCCGATTTTGATCATCGCAATAATTCTGAGAAAGATGATTAGGTTTTCTTGCTGTTAAATACAGGTCACGCCACAGCGCTTCTGACCGGCGATATCGAACGGAAAATTCCTGTCCCTGAAAGAGTTGATGTTCTGAAGGTTCCGCACCATGGAAGCAAGGGAGTTCGCGTGAAAATTGCAGCCTCCATACGGGTGATTTCGGTTGGTGCGAATAATCCTTTTGGGCATCCGCATGAATCTGCCCTGCCGGCTCTTCGAACGGACCGGCTCGGGGCAATTACCGTAACCCTGGCCAACGATCAGCAAAGGGTTTCTGGGGCGTTGACTAACCCATGCCTGTCGTGTAAGCTGACGTTGCTTTTTGGGAAGCCACTATACTGAAAGACCTTAAAAATCTTAGGTTTAGTGGCTTTTGAGTTTAATGGGGGTGCTGTTTTGACTCCAAGAGTTGCCTTTAAAATTTTGATTCTGACCTTTCCCGTCGTGGCGGCCTGTAAATCGGTCGTCCCTCTGGAGGAGGCCAGAGTAGTCGCGCCCCCACCCATGCCGGTGATTCAGCAACACGTCGAGCCGGTCACAATGCCCGTGCAGAACCTGATTCAGCGGGAAAATCCTATCGATCCGGTCGCTCTGATCATCGTCGAGGCTCAGTTGCGGTTCGAGCGCGGCGAAGACCTTTACAAACAAGGGTTCCTGAAGAGAGCCAAGGACGAATGCGATGGCGCCATCGACATACTGCTGGAATCGTCGAGCGTGCACCAGAAAGAGCCGCGTCTGCAACGCGAGATAACGGAGCTCGTCAGCCGGGTCCATGCGCTGGAACTGGCCGCCATTCGCGACGGTGACGGCTTCACGGACCAGGCCGAAGAGCATGCTGCTATCGACGACCTTCAACACGTCGAAACCTTCCCCTCGTCCATCGATCCCAAGCTAAAGCAGGAAGTCGAAGAAGAAATCAAGGAAGTCGCCCACGATCTTCCAATCGAGATCAACGATCGCGTCCTGTGGGCCGCTATCAGTCCATGATCGAGGATGTCCTTAAAGAAGAAGGGGTACCGCTCGAGCTGATCTATCTTTGCCAGGCGGAGAGCGCTTTTCAGCCCCGCGCCCTTTCTCGCGCCAAAGCAAGAGGGATGTGGCAGTTCATCTCGTCGCGTGGAAAAGAATACGGCCTGCGCCAGACCTGGTGGATCGACGAACGCTCAGATCCGGAAAAGTCAACCCGGGCCGCCGCTCGTCATCTGAAGGATCTGTACCAGGAATTCGGCGATTGGTATCTTGCGATGGCGGCTTACAACGCTGGTCCCGTTCGCATCCATCGCGCGATGGACAAGACGGGAGACAACAGTTTCTGGAAACTGGCGGATAAGCGTGCTCTACCGAAGGAAACCACCAATTACGTTCCCAACATTCTTGCGCTGACGATCATCGGAAAGAACCCGGAAAAATATGGCTTCCATGTCGAGCCTGAACCGGCTCTGGAAACCGAACGGGTTCCTGTTGATAAAGCAACGGATTTGAGAATCATCGCTGAGGCCATCAATCTCCCGCTCGATGACCTTCGAGACCTGAACGGCCATGTCCTCCGGTGGACCACTCCGCCCGACGATTCCGATTTCGAGCTAATCCTGCCCAAGGGTTACGCTGAAAAGTTCAATCAGCAAATTGCTTCTCTGCCGGCGAGCAAGCGGGTCCTCTTCCGGTCGCATGTTGTCCGGATGGGCGACACGCTGGGCGGCATCGCGAGAAAATACGGCACGACGGGCGACGAACTGGCGCAAGCCAATAATTTGGGCGCGAAGCGTGTCCTCAGGGCGGGGCAATCCTTGATCATTCCCATGAGCGGGATTTCACCCATCGTGAAGGTCGCTTCGGGCGCAAAATCCACTTCACCTGTAAAAACAGTCACTTACGTCGTTCGGAGGGGCGATACCCTTGCTGGAATCGCCACTCGTTTCCACACGTCAGCCGATAAGTTAAAGACCCTCAATCACCTGTCTTCCACTCACCTGACCGTTGGCAAGAAGCTGCTGGTAACCCAGACGGCCCAGACGGCGTCCAGGAAAGTCGTCCACCAGGTCCGCCAGGGCGAGACTCTGGACAGGATTGCGACGACTTATAAGACCTCTGTGGATGCTATACTCTCTTGGAACGAGACGAACGACCTATCCGTTATTCACCCCGGGGATCGGATCACGATTTTCGTGGGTGACAACAACTAGTAAAACTCGTCAATCCCCGATACGTTTTAGCTTTACGGGCGTCCAAAGCTCGTAGCTATGGAAGCTATATTGAAAAGGGCCGCACAACGAGTTCACGAATCGGAAGACGAAAAGCTCCTCATAGAGCAAGCCCAGGGCGGCGACCGAGAGGCGTTTGAGCAGCTGGTCCGAAGGCATGACAGGGATATTTTGCGTCTTGCATTCCACATGCTGGGAAATCGCGAAGAGGCGCGGGAAGTTTTCCAGGAGACCTTCCTCAAGGCATTTCGATCGCTAGGCCGGTTTCGTTTCGAGTCGAGCTTTTACACCTGGATTTACCGAATCGCCACAAACGTCAGTCTGGATCATCTCCGCAAACGTCAAACATTAAGAGAGGAGATTTCCTACGAGTCCGACGTGGAAAGCCACCCGGACCGGCCGGCGTTGAAAGACACCCTTGCTGCTACCACCTACTACAGCAACCCCGAACGCCGCCTGTACGGGAAGGAAGTAGGCGAAAAGATACAAGAAGCACTAAAAACTCTTTCCGAAAAGGAGCGTCTTGTATTTGAATTAAGGCACTACCAGGGCCTTAGGCTGAAAATGATCGGCGAAATCATGGGTAGCACCGAGGAAACCGCCAAGAATTACCTCTTCCGTGCGACCCAGAAATTGAGAGCGTATTTAACGAGCGTATGAACTGCCGAGAATATCAACACCAAATCACACTACTCCTGTATGAGGAGTTGACTGACAGGGAGCGCACAGGGTTGGAGAGTCATATCCACGAATGCGCAGACTGTCAGGATGTCTATGAAGCCGAGAAGGGTATGCACGTGGTTCTGGCGGCGGATGCCGCACGGTTGGATCTCCCATCCGACCTCCTGGTGGAATCCCGGCGTGCTCTTTCGGAGGAACTGGATCGTATAGAGACGAAGCGATCGTGGTGGCGCATGCCGGTTTTGTCGGGAATTCTGACACCGATGAGGTTGCTGGAATCCGGCGCGCTGGTAGCCATGGGATTGGCGCTTGGCGTCTATGTCAGTACGCACACGCCTCAAGGCGGTGTTGCTCAACCGACAGTCGCTCAAGAGAATGCCATTCCAAGTTCAGTCATCCCTCGGGATGCGACGATTTCCAACCTTCGAGTTGTAAACGCGGATCCCAATACCGGCCAGGTTGAATTGGCCGGCGAGGTGTCTCGGTCTCTGCGATTCCAGGGAAAGATGGAAGATCAAATGGTCCGCAGTCTTCTGTTCAACGGCCTGCGGGATACCAATAATCCGGGATCAAGGTTGCAGATTGTCAAAGCACTCGCTCAGAATCAGAAACCGAACGATGAGACCATCGAAGAGGCCTTGATCAACGCGCTGCTTTATGACGATAACGATGGGGTCCGTCTGAGCGCATTGGAAGCCCTGAAGCAATATGCCGGCGAGGAGCACGTCCGCAGGGCATTCATGGCCGCTCTATCGACTGACGCCAATGCCGGTGTCCGTATGGGAGCGATCGAAGCGCTGGCCAAAAAGAACGCCAACGACACTGAACTGGCGAAAAGTATTCGAGAAGTGACGGAAAAGGATGACAATTCCGCCGTTCGCGCCGCGGGCCTGCAGTTTGTGGGATCAGGAAAATGAACGGAAGCCAGAAGGCAAAAGCCCAAAGCCGGAACGCGAGAAACTTATTTCGGCCTTCGGCCTTCTGGTTTCTGGCCTCCGGCTTCCTCATCTTCGCGTTTCAGAACCCCCTCCTTGCCAAGTGCCCGGTTTCCGATCGAGCGACTCTCGTTGTGAGAGCTCCTGTGGGGAATCTGGTGATCGATACCACAGGTCGTGACGCAGTCGAAGTGCAGGTCAACACCAGCCTGATTCAAGTTCAGGAAGCCTGCGGCAAAGACATGATCCAACTCACGAGCAACACGCCGAATGCCGGCCAGATCTCGCCCTCGATCGAGTGGCGGATTGTAGCGCCCCGAAGCGTGCATCTGGACCTGGTAACGCTGGCCGGAAACATCAGCGTCGGTGATTCGGACGGACACGTGACCGCCAGAACCAGTGGTGGTTCCGTTACGGCCGGTCAGCTCAAAGGCGATGCCGCAATCATTACCCAGGGCGGATCCATCAAGGCGGGCAACATTGGCGGAAATGCGGAGCTTCGCAGTCCTGGCGGATCGGTTGAAGTAGGCAACGTCAACGGCAATGCCGAATTCCAGACCGCTCGCACGATTCGCGCCGGCGTTGTCAACGGGCGCGTCAGTGCAGAAACTGCCGGTGGAACCATCACCATTCAGGAAGTTCGGGGCGAATTAAAGGCCAATGCCAAGGCAGGAGATATTTCGATCGGAGATGCGGCAGGAATCGATGCCACTACCGGCGGCGGAAGTATCACCAGCCGGCACGTCCGCGGCCCGTTTCAGGGGCATACCGAGTCGGGTGATATCCGCCTGGATAGCGCCTCCGCCTGGGTAGAAGCCTCCACGGGATTTGGCAGTATTGTCGTGAAGATGGTGCCGGAGAACATCAACGGTGACCTGCACGTCGATCTTCAATCCGGTGTCGGCGATATAACCGTTTACCTGCCCCAGCGAATGAAGGCCACCGTGGATGCCACCGTGGAGCGCCCCGCCTTCCAGTCACAGCATATCATCTCGGATTTCCCTATGAACGCGATTGGTGCGGGAACCTCCAAAGGTCTCGTGACGCCAAACAAGTTCTATTCACCCTCGCATTCGCAGACGCAGATTAATGGCGGCGGGAATCGGGTGACACTTCACACATCCCTGGGCAAGATCGAAATCAAGAGACAGTAAACACAAAGACTCAAAGGGCACAAAGACACAAAGACACAAAGAAGGCCGCCATAGATAATCCCTGATGGCGGCCTTCTTTGTGTCTTTGTGCCCTTTGAGTCTTTGTGTTTATTTCTTCACGCCCCGCACTATCGCAATCCGTAGCGCCTGCGGATCCAGGTAGGTCCCAGCAGCCGTCTTTACACGATCAGGTGTGACTCTACGGATTTCGGCGGCATAGTTCATGACTCCCGAAGTTCCGGTCCCCGAATAGATGGATCGGGCATATTCCAGTACAACGCCCGTACGCGTCTGCAAACCGATATCGTGGGTGCCGATGGAATAAGCAACGGCCTTCCTCACTTCCTCCGCAGTCACTCCATCCTTTCGAAGCCGCTCTATTTCTTTCTCGAGCGACTCTTTCACCTTGGCCTCGTTTTCCGGTGAGAAAGCCGTATAGGTGAACACTGCGCCGCCTTTGATAAAGAACGAATTGGTAGTACGGACCGTGTAGGCCAGGCCCTGCTTCTCACGAATGGCGTCGAAGAATCGCCCGCCAAGGCCGGAGACTATATTCTCTAAAACGACGAGGGCGTACTGGTCCGAGCCGGAACGGCCCACGCCGGGAAAGCCGTAAACGAGGGCCGTCTGCTGGCGCGGGGCGGTCTCCAGGGTTTCCTTCTTTTCCTTCGTCACACTGGGCGACGGCAGCGACGCGATCTCTCGCTCATGCAGGTCTTCATTCGTCAGCGCGTCGGCAATGGATGCGACCAGAGCGGTGCCGCGGGTGTCGCCCACGATGATGATGAGCGGGACCAGCGGCCGCTGATTCGTCTTGAACCAGGCTTCCAGATCGTTGCGGGTCAACGCTTCCAGCGCATCTTCGGTTCCGATCGAGGTCCGGCCGTACGAGTGCTGGCCGAAGAGCGTCTGCATGAAAAGACTCACCGGATACCAGTAATTGTTCTCGCGCAGTTTCTTGATCCGGGCGAGCTGCAGCACTTTCTCGTGCGCCACTTCATCTTCCTGAAACGAAGGCTGCTGGAGGACCTCCATCAGAGTCTCGAGAGCCTGGTCCATCTTGCTGCTGATGCCTTCGACGACATAACCGAAGAAATCCTGCTCATTCACAACCTGAAGCCGCGCGCCCGCATTTTCGAGCCGGCGCGAGATGTCGGCGGAATTGAATCGCTGGGTACCGCGGATGGCGCTGCGGAGCATCAGCTCGGTAATGCCGGCGTTCTTATCGGACTCAAACAGCCTCCCGCCCGGATAAAAGATTCCAAACGAAACGAGCGGGAGGCGGTGGTCTTCGAGGATGTAAACCTCCGGCCCGCGAAGTATGGAGCGCCGTTCGATGGGTTTGACCAGATCGTGCTCGTCTGCGTCCGTGTCGGCCGGGATCTCAGCGACAACCGGGCGTTCCTGAACAGCCCGTTGTTCGGTAGCCACCGCGACTTTTTGGAGCACACCTTGGCGATAGTCGGAGTCGGAGAACATCCGCGTGATGGATTCCGGGAGATACTCGAAGGCGCTCAAATTTTCGAAGGTCAGGTACTTTTTCGCGACCAGGGCAACGTCTTCAGCGGTAACTCTCTGAATGGCCGCCATGTATTCCGATGATTGTTTCCAATTGCCCAGTGCCTCAAAGTAGGCGATATCCTGGGCGACTCCTTCGACCGTTTCGAGAGAGTTATAGTGATTCTCGGCGATTAACGTCTTCGCCCGAGCGAGCGCCTCTTTGGTTATGCCATATTTCTTGATGTTCTCCAGTTCCGCCAGAACGACTATCTGCGCTTCAACCGGCGTGGCGGTTTCGAACTCGATCTCGAGGACGCTCAGGTCAAGAAAAGCGATCAAGCTCGCCGAGCCGTTGGTGATCAGACTTTTTTCGTCACGCACGTACTGATTGAGGACCGATGCCCGGCCCTCGCTCAGGATTGCAGCGACGACCTGGAGAGCGCGCGCATCATCCGTGCGAATACCGGGCCCGTGGAAACCCAATGCCACGTGATTCTGCTCGATTGCGCCGCGCTGCCAGCCGTAGCGTGTACCATTCTGTTGCGGTTCGGCGGGCCCGAAGTTGTGCTCGACGGCCTGGTCTTCAGCGCCACCGTAAAGCTTCACTACTTCATCGAGTGTTTCCTCGGTGTCAAGCCTGCCTGCGATCGAAAGAATGATGTTTGAGGGACGATAGTATTTTTTGAAGTATCCAATGACATCGTCGCGAGTCAGCGCGCGCAAACCCTCCGGTGTGCCGATACGCCATCTCCGCATGCGATGCTCCTGGAAGGCAGTTGCGAACATTTTCTCCAGAGCCACGGCGGGAGGATTGTCGAGCTTCCTGTTGTTCTCCTGCAGAACAACTTCGATCTCGCGCTTCAGTTCGGTTGCGTCAAACGTGGAGTTCCAGAGGGCGTCGGCCTGGATGTCCAGGGCTCTCCTGGTACTCTCCGCAGGCACGACCGTGTAGTAAACGGTCCGGTCGTAGTAAGTGTGGGCGTTCAAATATCCGCCCAGTCCCTGCGTCTCCCGAGCGATTTCCCCCACCGGACGCTTGCCGGTGCCTTTGAAAAGCATGTGCTCGATGACATGTGAAATTCCGGAGATGCGATCGTCCTCATCGAAATATCCGGCCTTGACGTAGGTAGCGATACTGGTGAGCGGTACAGCTTGTTGCTCACGCACGAGGACGGTCAATCCATTTTTCAGGATGACCTTCGTCGTCTGTCCCTGGTCTTCGCGAAATTTGTAGGGTCCCACGATCTCGATCGCCTCCGGCTGGGGCGGTATCCGCAATTGCGGTACGACCTGCAAAAACAGAACTAATGCCATCAACATAGGTCTATTCTACGGGAATGGTCATCGATGTAGGATAGAAATGCCCTGGTTGCACCGGGAGTCTCGAACGAACCCAGACGCTCCGCCCACTCTACGATGACCGCCGCATTCGGATCATCAAAAATCTCTTCAAGCCCGAGACCGTCCAGCGCTCCGGTTTCGATTCGATACAGATCGATGTGGTAAATCCTTACCCGCCCGGAGTATTGGTTGATCAATGTGAACGTCGGGCTCGTGACCTCGTCCGCTTCGTTGACGCCAAAACCATCGGCGAGTCCTTTGGCAAACACCGTTTTGCCTGCACCCAGCTCTCCATACAAGAGCACGTGCACCGGAGTCGGAAGAGATTCCGCAAGTTTTTTTGCGAAGCTATAGGTCTCCTGCTCGGAGTTCGAAACCATCCTTTAAATTGTCCCATGCCTGCGGGAGGAAGCGAAGGAGGTCAGTGGCAACCATGCTCTCTTCTCCCATTTCCTCGGCGGCGAGATCGCCGGCAAGACCATGGATGTAAACGGCGAGACAGAGGCGCTCCGTAAAAGTCCCGAGATATTCCTGAGCCAGAATTCCAACCAGCATTCCGGTAAGGATGTCGCCGGTGCCGCCAGTGGCCATGCCCGGATTCCCGGTGGGATTGATATAGATCGACTCGTCGGGGGTTGCAATGACAGTACGAAAACCTTTCAGGATGACGTAGGCATTGCGGCGTTTGGCAAAATCACGCGCCACATCGATGCGATTAGACGTCACGTGATGGACATCCTTCCCAATCAGTCGTGCCATCTCGCCGGGATGGGGTGTGAGAACGGCACCGCCCAAATCACCTTCGAACCCAACGAGGGCATTCAAGGCGTCAGCATCGATCACAATGGGGACACGGCATTCTTTGCCCACCCTGTGAACGAATGCAGCCGTTTCGGGGAAGGTCGTCATACCCGGACCAATACCAACGACCGTCTTGTCTTTCAGGAGGCTCGAAATAGGCTGATTGGCGATGGTCCCTTCGCTGGTCTCCGCCAGGGGCTCGGTCATCAGCTCGGGCATCGTACCCGCGACGACAGGCAGAACGCTGTGCGGAGTCGCAACGGTAACCAGACCCGCGCCCGCTCGTAGCGCAGCCGCCGCTCTTTCCGCGGGATCCACCGATAATAAGAACTTTTCCATACATTCCTTTGTTGCTGTCTCGAGGGCGAGCCGGAACTTCATGCGGTTCGATGAGATTGAGGCGGTGCTCCTCAGATTCAATCAGATCGGGCGGATTGCCGATATCGGCCACGATCACATCCCCCGGATTCTCGGACATCACCAGACCTGGTTTCAGTGCGGAGAATGTGACCGTGATGTCCGGTTGAACGGCGGGAGAAGGCACATCAACAGAGACGATGGTGGCTCGAGGAAAATCCTCGCCGATACTTGCGATGACAGTCTGAAGCAAACCCTCCACCGGGCTCCTTGCTCCCGTTCCGAGCAGGGCATCAACGATGACATCGGCATCGATGATTTCGAGCTTCTCTTCATTCCATTCGTGTTCATCCATAATGACGGTCGGTGGATAGCCAAGCGCCTTCAGGATGTTCAAATTGATCTTGGCGTCACCCTGCACACCGTCTTCTGAGGCAAAGAGGAAGACAAACGGAAAACATCCCTTCTGAATGAGCTGCCGCGCCACCACAAAGCCGTCGCCGCCGTTGTTGCCCTTGCCGCAAAGGATCGCTACCGTCATCTGGTCGAGATCTTCGAAGTAGTCCTCGAGGACTTCGACAACACGTATGCCGGCGTTCTCCATGAGGAGAATGCTGGGGATTCCGTACTTTTCGGTGGAGAGCCGATCGACTTCGCGGAGTTGTTCAGGAGTAAGGATTTTCATGGGATCAGGCCGCGAATCACGCCATTACGCCAGCGTCCGCGATGATATGCTAAGCTGTCGAGCCTATGCAACTTGCGCATGTAAAAGAACTTGAGAAGAAATACCTGCTTGGAACCTACGCGCGCTACGAACTCCTGGTCGACCGCGGCAACGGCGCTTATCTGATCGATAAGGCCAACAAGAGATATCTGGATCTGCTCGCGGGCATCGGTGTGAACTCGTTAGGCTACAACCATCCCCGCGTGAAGCAGGTTCTGCGAAAGCAGATCAAGAAGCCACTCCACGTTTCGAACCTGATGTACCACGAATACCAGGGACGCCTCGCACAAAAACTCTGCGAAATTTCCGGACTCGACCGGGCGTTTTTCACAAACAGCGGGACCGAGTCGATTGAAGGCTGCCTCAAGTTCGCGCGCGCATATGGGAGGCCGAAGTTTAAGATCCTCTCGCTCGATCAGTCGTTTCATGGAAGAACGTTTGGAGCGCTTTCGGCAACAGGCCAGAAACAGTATCGCGAGCAGTTCGAGCCCCTCGTTCCGGGTTTCGAGTTCATCGCGTTCAACGACGTCCAGGATCTCGAGCGGAAGCTTACCGACGATGTCTGCGCGGTTTTGGTGGAGACGATCCAGGGCGAGGGCGGGATCCGTCCCCTCTCTGAAGAGTTCTACAAGCGCGCCCGCGAACTCTCGGCTGAGAAAGGGGCGCTGCTGATCGTGGACGAAATTCAGTGCGGCCTCGGCCGCACCGGGTGCTGGTATGCGTTTCACCGCTTCGCGCCCCCATCCGATAAGGCCATGCTTCCGGATATGGTTGCCAGCGCGAAGCCGCTGGGGCTTGGTATTCCGCTGGGTGCCATTCTGCTCAGTGAGAAGGTTGCTGCTGCCATTCAAGTCGGACAGCACGGGACGACGTTTGGAGGCGGTCCGCTCGCATGTCGTGCGAGCCTCGAATACTTCAAAATACTCGAGGAAGAAAAAGTTCTCGAGCGCGTGAGCATAATCGGCGCGTATTTCAAGAAGCGGCTGGAGGAATTGAAGGACCTGCCCGTTGTGAAGGAAGTCCGGGGAGAAGGACTGATGCTGGCGGTGGAATTAAAGATTTCCGGCAAGGAGATCGTGAAGCAGCTCCTGGCAGAGGGTTTCATTATCAACTGCACGCACGAAACTGTGTTACGCATGCTGCCGCCTTTCGTCATCACCGAAAAGCAAATCGATAAATTCATCCGCGCTTTGAGGCCGGTACTGGAAGCGCAGAAACTGTAGCGGCGGTCCGCGAAGCGCAAGCGCGTCAGCGCGCAGCCCACAAACTATGAGCGAAGCCAAGATCATCAGCCAACGGATTGTGTATGCGGGAAAGAAGATCACTGTTCGAGAGGACCGTGTGCTCGAGCCCGGCGGCCACGGCGAAAGCCTGCGCGAAATTGTCGTACATCCGGGCGCGGTATGCATCGTGGCAAGGCCCGCTCCGGACCGGGTCATTCGAATTGATCGAGCTTCCGGCCGGCACCTTGCAGGACGGCGAAGACCCGCGCGAATGTGCCATCCGCGAACTCGAGGAAGAAACGGGATACCGTGCCGGCACCATGACTGAGCGCGCGCGATTCTTCACGACGCCCGGATTCACAACCGAGCTCATGTATCTCTACGAAGCCTCCGGTCTGGTGAAAACGCAAATGAACCCCGACGACGACGAAGTCATCGAGGTCGACATCGTTCCCTGCCCCGACGCCTTGCGCATGATCGACGACGGCCGCATTCAGGACGCAAAGTCCATTCTGGGCCTGCTCATGATCCTGAAGTAGCCGATGCAACTTCACCAGTGGCGTAAGAACCAAATCGCGGTCACGATCTCCGGCGCCTGCCTGTCTTTCGGCTATACGCTGGTGATGCCTTTTCTGCCGATCTACGTGCGGCAGCTCGGCATCGAATCCACAGCGGCCATCGCCTTCTGGAGCGGACTCATCCTCGCAGCCAGCCCCCTTCTCGCTTCGTTGATGGGACCGTTTTGGGGACGGCTCGGCGACCGTCACGGAATGAAAATGCTCGCCACGCGCGCCACTGCCGTGAATGCGATCTGCTGGTTCCTGATGGGCTTTTCACAAACCGTCTGGCATTTGTTCCTGTTGCGTCTGCTGCTCGGATTGCTGGGGGGATTCAACAATGTCTCGGTGGCTCTCGTCACGCAGCTTTCACCCAGGGAAAAGGTCCCGTCCATAATCGGCACGCTCCAGTCGTGGACGATTCTCAGCGCCGCGATCGGTCCGTTCTTTGGTGGACTGCTGGCCAGTTCCATCGGCATCCGAAATACTTTTTTTGTTACCGGAATCCTCAACTGGCTGTCATTCTTCAGCATCCTCTTCCTCTACAAGGACGAGGAAGTCTCAAAGCCGCTGGACGCCGGCGCGACCGACTCGACAGCCGGCTTTTGGAGACGTCCCGAATATTTCACGACGGTCTTGATTCTCTTCTTCGTCAACATGGCCGACCGCACTTTCGGCCCCATCATTCCCTTGTTTCTTGAAGAGCTCGGGACACCGCAGGCGCGGCTCGAAATGGTTTCCGGCGTAGTAATCTCGATCGCAGCGTTTGGCGAGGCGTTCTCCGCCTGGCTTTCCGGCAGACTGGCAAACCGCGTGTCGCTTCGTCGTCTCATCAGCATCAGGCTCGGGATCAGTATTCTCGTCCTTGTGCCGATGGTCTTCGTTCACACGACTCAGGGATTCTCATTCCTGCGTGTAGCTCTGGCTCTTCTCGCCGGCGGAACTCTTACGCTCGCCTTGAGCGCTGCCCATCACGTCATTCCCGGCGAACGCCGGGGGGCCGGCTTCAGCATTCTCTCCAGTACCAGCATGCTGGGGGGCGCCGTTGGCCCGTTAATCTCCGGCTCGCTCGCCGCCATCAGCATCCGTTCTATCTTCGTCTTCAATTCCGTGGTCTATCTGTTAATGATGGGGTTCGTCCACCGGAACGTGAAGCACTGAAAAAACGCGGGCCGTATAGCCGCGAATTACGCGAATTACGCCAAATGGGCGCGTCAAGAATCCTTTGATGCGCCCATTTGGCGTAATTCGCGTAATTCGCGGCTATACGACCCCATTTTTCACACCATGTAGATCTCTTGCGGGCACGTGGTAAGCCGTTCGCATCCTCCCTCTGTGACAACGTAGGTATTTTCTGTGCCGACACCACCCAGGCCCGGATAGAAGACCTTGGGTTCGACAGCGAGGACGACGCCGGGTTCGAGAGGCGTGTCGAATTTTGGGGCGATGACCGGAATCTCATCCAGTTCGAGTCCCACGCTGTGGGCGACGAAGCGGACCTGGTTTTCGCCGGCGCCCATGAAGTGTGAAGAAAAGGATGTTTTGGAAACGCGCTCGAGGATGGACGCGTAAATCTGGCTTGGGATCTTGCCGGGACGTAATTGTTCCTCGATCCAATTGTTCAGTTCGAGAATGTACTGATGCGTGTCGCGCATCTGGGTTGAGACGGGACCGATGGAGTAGGTACGGGAACCATCGGCGATGTAGCCGGCATATCCGCCGCAGACATCGATCATTGCGGGTTCGCCACGTCTGAGAATTCTACGGCTGCCCATGGCAGGTACAGCGGGATAGAGGCCGCGGACACCGACAGGTCCATCGAACGCGTGGGGATAAGAAGCGGTCTCACCGAACGAAACGGCACCATAGTGCATCTCCATATTAAAGCGGCGAACGCGGATCATGCCCTGGTGACCGGCCATGCGCATGACGTATTCGATGCGGGCAGCGAGCTCAAATTCGGCGAGGCCTTCGCGGAGCTGCGAAGGAATGTCGAGGAACATCTTGTCGAGTTGGTAAGCCGCCTGACGGATGCACTCGATTTCGTAGGCCGTCTTCACGGCGCGCGCGTTGCGCACTGCACCGGAGCCGTCGACGATTTTCGATTTTTGAAAGTACTTCGTGACCTGCTGGTAGGTGGCCACCGGCAGGACGTCCAACTCGAAGCCGACTGTGTCGCCGGGATTCGGGATGAGGCCGGGAAGTTCGGAATAAGTCTTCAGTGGGACGATGTTTTTAATCGCCGATTCCACCTTCGCCCGTTCGTAGCTCTTGCGTACAGCAAACAGCGGCTCGCCCTCGCGTGGAAACCACAGAACACCGGTTTGGACCGTGCCGGTCAGATAATACACATCGACGTTTTGCAGGATGATGAGCGAGTCGCAGTCCATGAAGCGGCGGACTCGCGCCCATCGGCGTTCCAACTCGTCCCGGGCTACATATTCCATAATCTGTCCATGATAATATAGCCCGCGAAAACTCAAGGAACGATGTTCAAGACACGCCTCTTATGGCTTTGCCATGCGCTTCTCCTGACCGCCTGTGCCATCCCGGCATCGAAATCCGATACACCCGGTGCGCCTCAGCGAATCATTTCCATTGTGCCCAGCGTCACCGAGATGCTGTTCGCCTTTGGGCTGGAAGGTAAAGTGATCGCGGTAAGCGATTACGACGAATTTCCTCCGGAAGTCACAACGAAGCAGCGGATCGGCGCGCTTCTCAATCCGAATATTGAAAAAATCATGGAGCTGAAGCCCGACCTGGTGATCACGTATGGCACCCAGGACGTCCTGCGCGATCGCCTTCAATCCGTAGGAATTCACTTCTATCCATTCGTTCATGGGAACGTGGACCACACGCTGCAATTCATGCTCGACCTCGGTCGCACAGTCGGAACTGAGGTCCGAGCGCGCCAGGTCGTTCAGGACATTCGCAGCACGTTTGATGAAGTGCGTCGAAATGCGCCGGCCGCACGGCCCAAAGTTGTGCTCATTACTTATCGCGGTGCGGGAGTGCTCGGAGCCTTTTATACGGTCGGCTCGCGAGCATTCCAGCATGACCTGATCGAGATGGCGGGCGGCCGGAATCTATTCGCCGATGTCGAGGCCGAAACCCTCCAACCCACGCTCGAGGAAGTCATAAGCCGAAAGCCGGACATTATTATTGAAACGGTCCCTTCGCGAGAAAGGGCGGAGGTCGCGCAGCGAAAGAAGGAT
>QHXD01000024.1 GCA_003223895.1 Acidobacteriota bacterium | reverse complement strand
TGGGGACTCTCGATGAGCGTGGTGGGCGCGCTGGTCTGCTGGGTATTCTTTGGCCTGCTATGAAAGCCCTGTTGAGTCTTTTGTGCCTTATCGCGGCAGTTCCTCTTCATGCCGAAGAGTTTGGAGTGGCCGCGGCCTCCGACCTTAATTTCGCGATCAAAGAGATCATTCAGGAATTCGAACGCAACACCGGACACAAGGTGCGGCTCACGCTCGGCTCGTCGGGAAACTTCTATGCCCAGATCACGAATGGCGCGCCGTTTGACGTGTTTCTGTCCGCCGACCTCAACTACCCACGGCAACTGGAACGCGGTGGACAGGCGGTTTTGGGTTCGACCTTTGTGTATGGAATCGGGCGCATCGCCTTGTGGGTTCCGCCGCGTTCAAAGATCGACCTCGAGAAGGTGGGAATGCAGGCTCTGCTGGATCCTTCCGTGAAGAAAATCGCTATTGCGAATCCGGAACATGCGCCTTACGGACAGGCAGCCATTGCCGCGATGGAGAAGGCAGGAGTCTACTCGCTTGTGAAGGGAAAGCTCGTGCTCGGCGAAAACATCTCTCAGGCTGCTCAATTCGTGCAATCCGGTGCGGCCGAGATCGGTATGATCGCGCTTTCCATTGCGTTATCGGAGCCCATGCGGTCGGGGAAGCAGTGGATAGTTCCAACAAACACATACCCGAAACTGGAGCAGGGTGCTGTCCTGTTGAAGCGTGCTGGGCCAGGGGCGCGTGCCTTTCATGAATGGCTGGGAGGACCTCAGGCACGGAGAGTTTTCGAAAAGTATGGATTCAACGCGGGCTAAAACCCGCGTTCAAACAACCGATGAACTGGGAAGCCATCGCAACAACGCTGAAACTGGCAACGCTGACGTCGATCATCCTCATGATCCTCGGCCTGCCCCTGGCCTACTGGGTGGCATTCTCGAAATGGCGATGGAAGTTCCTGGTCGAAGCCACTGTCGCATTGCCTCTGGTGCTGCCGCCCACGGTGTTGGGCTTCTACGTTCTTGTAGCGATGGGTCCGCAGAGCCCTCTCGGGCGATGGTATCAATCCCTCGCGGGCCATGGGCTTCCATTTACGTTCGAAGGGCTGGTTGTCGCTTCGGTTCTCTATAGTCTGCCATTTGCGGTCCAGCCCATCGCAGCAGCCTTCGGCTCGGTCGATAGAAAATTGATCGAGGCCTCCTGGATGCTCGGTGTTTCAGACCTCGAAACATTCTTTCGAGTCATCGTTCCGCAATCCTGGACAGGAGTCATGACCGGCCTCGTCCTGAGCTTCGCCCACACGCTCGGCGAGTTTGGAGTGGTGCTGATGGTCGGTGGCAACATTCCAGGCGTGACGCGCACACTCTCGATCGACATTTACGATCGAGTGCAAGGGCTCAACTACTCGGGCGCTGCAACGACTTCGGCCGTGCTGCTCATCGTATCTTTTCTGATTCTTTCCGTCGTGTACGCGCTCAACCGAAAGGTGTGGTTCTTTGCTGCTGATCGCCGACATCGACAAGAGGTTTGATGGCGGACCGCAGGTCCAGGCCTCGGTGCGGATACCTCACGGCGTTTCGATCACCATCTTGTTCGGACCTTCAGGAGCAGGGAAAACCACCGTTCTGCGCTGCATTGCGGGTCTTGAAAAACTAACGGCGGGCCGCATCGTGTTCGAAGGTCGGGACTGGACGAACCTGGCACCTCAAAAGCGGCCCCTCGGTTATCTCTTTCAGGAGTACGCCCTCTTTCCTCATCTGCGCGTCCGCGACAACATCGGGTACGGAGTCAAGCGCCAAACCGGCATTGTCGATCGAGTTGCGGCAAAGCTGAAGGTTCATGACCTGCTCGACCGATGGCCTTCCGAACTCTCCGGCGGTCAGCAACAGCGCGTGGCTCTCGCGCGCGCGCTGGCGCGAGGGCCGCGGATGCTGCTTCTGGATGAGCCGCTTTCCGCCCTCGACGCCGCAACGCGGGATCACGTTCGCTCGGAATTGGCTCTCCTGCTGCGCAGTCTGGGAATTCCTGCCATCGTTGTGACGCACGACTGGGTGGATGCATTGACGCTCGGCGACCAGATGCTCGTTATGAGCGGTGGCAGGGTATTACAAACCGGTCCGCCTCAGGAAGTGTTCACACGGCCGCAGCATCGGGAAGTCGCGGCCGCGGTTGGAGTGGAAACGGTTGTTGCCGGCCGTGTAATACGGCGTGACGGAGGAATCGCTTTTCTGCAAGTTGGCTCCGGCGGGCTGGCGGCGGCCGACCCCGGAGGCGATGACGTGGATTTTTATGTTTGTATCCGAGGCGAGGACGTCACCCTCGAGAAAGGCCGCGCCGAACAGAGCAGCGCCCGCAATCACCTGAGCGGCCTTGTTCTGGAGGTCGTCCCCGCAGGCGTGCTGACTAAAGTGGTTGTCGACGCCGGCTTCGAGCTGGTTGCACTGGTAACGCGACAGGCAGTCGAAGACCTTGGCTTGATCAAAGGGTCGAATATTTTTGCTGTGTTCAAGGCATCCGCGGTCCACCTCATACCGAAAAGCTAAAAGAATAGCCGCGAATTACGCCAATGACGCGAATGGGCGCATCAAATGATCCTTAAGCGCCCATTCGCGTCATTGGCGTAATTCGCGGCTATTCTTCCGTTCCCCTTGCTATCATTCACACACAATGTCCGTTCAATTGATTTACGACCCGGCCTATCTCACGCACAACACCGGTAATCATCCGGAGAATGCGCGCCGGCTCGAGGCGATACTACGTGTGCTCGGCACGGACGAAGCACTTTCCAGGAAGGTCGGGCAGCTCAAGCCGAAGCCGGCAGCCCGGGAAGACATCACGCGTTGCCATCGCGAAGAGCTGATCCGCGGAATAGAAAACATGGCGAAGCAGGGCGTGGAGTACATCGACGTCGATACTCGCATCAGCCCGGAGTCGTTCGAAGTGGCGCGTTTGGCAGCGGGCGCGGCGATTGCCGCCGTGGATGCCGTGATGAAGGAAGAAGGCGGCCGGGCCTTTGGGTTGATTCGGCCTCCAGGCCACCATGCCACGATTTCCAAGGCAATGGGCTTCTGCCTGTTTAACAACGCGGCCATTGGAGCCCGCTATGCGCAGGCAAAATGCGGCGTCGAGCGCGTGCTGATCATCGATTGGGACGTGCATCACGGAAATGGAACCCAGGAAATTTTCTGGACTGACCCCACCGTTTTCTATTTTTCAACGCATCAGTATCCCTACTATCCCGGCACCGGTGCCGCAAACGAGCGCGGAGGCGGCAAGGGTGAAGGCTTTACTCTCAATGTGCCTCTCCGAGCGGCAACCCCGGCACGAGATCACCGCCAGGCATTTACGGACGCGCTTCGTGAGATCGAAGGCAAGTTTCATCCGGACCTCATCATCATCTCCGCCGGTTTTGATTCCAGGCGTGGCGATCCGCTGGGCGGCCTCATGCTGGAGGATGCGGATTTCTCCGAGATGACGAAAGAAGTCCTCCGAATCGCGGAGAAGCACGGCGCCGGCCGCGTGGTTGGGTTACTGGAGGGGGGATACAACCTCGACCTGCTGGGTAACTCCGTGCGGAGCCACATTTCGGCCCTACTGTAGCGGCGCTCTTATGAAGGTGTGAATGAATTGCCAGGACGCGAGGATTCCCCTCCTAAGTTAGGAGGGGTGGCTGCGCCATCAAAGAAATGCCGCGAAGCCACCGAAGCATGGCGCAGACGGGGTGGTTCCCCAGCAAACCCTGCAAGCAGGAGCTTTGGAACCACCCCGCCTGCTCGGCCTTTCTGGAATTTGATGGCCTCGCAGGCACCCCTCCTAACTTAGGAGGGGAGTTTCAAACGCCCAACTGCCAATTCATTCACACCTGTAACGAAAGTGACGCCGTAAGTCTTTTAGATCCGGTCGGCGGTTACTTTCATCTTTCACTTTGAGCCGCGGCTCATGCCAGTCTTCTATGAGCGCCGGTCTTTCCGGTTTTCAAGGACTTCCGGCGGTCATAGACCGCCGCTACAGTGACTTCAGAGAAGCCTTCGAAGCAGGTTCAACGTTCCTGTCCACCGGCGCCAAAACATTGAGAGCGGCCATTACGCCGCCGTCTCTGTGCGGCACGCCGGCCAGCCGGAGTCCCATTTCGACGCCACTCAGCGTTCCTGCGAGCATGAGGTCGTTGAAGCTGCCGAGATGCCCGATTCGAAAGACTTTACCCGCCAGCTTGCCCAGGCCTGATCCCAGGGACATGTCGAAATTCTCAAGAATGACTTCCCGCAGCCGATCGGCACTATGGCCCTCCGGTGTAAAAACCCCCGTCAGCGAACTCGAGTACTCCAGAGGCTCTTCACAGACCATGTCCAAACCCCAGGCCCGCACTGCAGCGCGTGTTGCCTCGGCGTGGCGTTCATGGCGCCGAAAAATATTGGAAAGCCCCTCCTCCCGAAGCATCCGGAGAGCTTCCTGCAAACCGAATAGAAGGTTCGTCGCCGGCGTATAGGGGAAAAAGCCGCTGCGATTGGTCTCCAGGATATCCTGCCAGCTCCAGTACGCTTTCGGTAGTCTGGCATTCTTGCTGGCGGAGAGGGCCTTCTCGGAAATCGCGTTAAAGGAGAGCCCGGGCGGAACCATCAGGCCCTTTTGCGAACCGCAGACGGACACGTCAACTTCCCATTCGTCATGGCGATAATCCATGGAAGCCAGGGAAGAGATCGTGTCGACGATCAGCAACGCCGGATGATGCAGGCGGTTCATCGTGCGCCGGATCTCCGCGATGCGGCTGGTCACCCCCGTCGAGGTCTCATTGTGAACCACGACGACGGCTTTGAACTCGTGCGATTTGTCCGCACCGAGTAAGGCTTCCAGGTCCGCCGGAGAAGCGCCTCGCCGCCAATTGCCCGGCACGTATTCCACGTTGAGCCCGATTTTTTCTGCGACTCGCTGCCAGAGTTGCGAAAAATTCCCGGTCTCGAAAATCAGCACGCGGTCGCCTGGCGACAAGGTATTCACCAGGGCCGCTTCGCAGCCTCCGGTGCCAGAAGACGGATACACGACGACACGGCTGCGCGTCTGAAAGATCTCGCGCATTCCTTCCAGGACTTCCAGAGCCAATTTGGCGAATTCCGGTCCCCGGTGGTCAATGACGGGGTGATCCATAGCACGCAGAATTCGATCCGGAACGTTCGTCGGACCAGGGATTTGAAGAAAGTGACGGCCTGTGTGAATCATCGAAGTAGCTACTCCATGAACAGTGGATTATGAATATTACATCACTTCCCTCCCACCAGGCGAAGACGCGCTGTAAATGCACGGTGCTGCCCGCCGGCTAAAGCGAGAAAATTGGGCGCATCAATATTGTTGATGACCGAATTGTAGTTATGGTGGCCCGTCACGTTGATGACCGACAATCGCACGGCCCACTGATATCGATAAAACCCAAAGCGTTTTTCCGCGCCAGCGTTGATGTCGAAGTACGACGGAAAGCGCAAGCCGTTGGCAGGACCGGCCCGTTGATAGAGCGAATTCACCGTCGTGAAAGGAAAACCGGTGTGGTACTCCGCAAAGTAACTGAAGAAAAGATTCCATAAACTGGTCTGCAGCGTTCCCCGGGAAATCACCCGATGGGGAGCGTCCCATGAAAGCGGCCCGGCCGCCTGCGATGTGAGAAGAAAGTCTTCCAGGGAATAATCGAAGATCCCGTTGGAGCGGGCGCGTGAATATGTGTAGTTGAACGCGACATCCGCGCCCGTCTTGATCGAACGCCGCAGGGAAACCTCCAGAGACCGGTACCTGTCCTCGCGGTTGTTTTGTAACTCCAGTTGCTGGCGAAACGGATCGCCCGAAACATTCTCAAATGCCAGTCCGCGACGCTGCCTGCGATTCATGACGTGAACCGTGGACGTCGTGTGCCTATCCCATTGATGCTGCCATTCGGCGCTCAGGATCTCGAAGTACGGTTGGCGCAAGCCTGGTGTCATCGAGCCGGCTGTAATCGAGAAGGACGAGAGGATTCGCATCTGAGGATTGAGCAACACGTCCAGCCGCTCCTGGTCGTGAGCCAGGGCAATTGACGCGAGATAGACGGGCTGATAGTAGATGCCCCAGCCGAAGCTCAATTTATCGGTATCTATACGCGGGAACCAATTCAGCACCCATCGGGGTTCGAACAATGTCTTCCGGGTGAAATCGTTCCGATCCATCCGCACGCTCGACTGCAGTACGAAGCTGCGGAGCTGCCAGGAATCTTCGGCGTAACCGCCCGTTTGTAATTCCGAGGCCGACAGATTCGCATTTCCAGTGAAGCTTGTTTGCCGTACGAGAGTCGAATCGGCTGCTCGCACTTCTACGGCGTGCCGGTCCGCCACTTGATCGAGATGGGTCTTGTCAAAGCTTGCTCCCAACTGAATCGTGTGCGTGCCATGCCAGTGACGGCCCGCCAGCGTCAGCTCGCTGTGTCCCTGCCAGCGATGGCTGGACTGGCTCACGCGTTCAAAGTAGTTGCCTTGGGGACCTGTCGGGGTAATGACGTAGGTATCGGAACCTTGCGGCAGACGGTTGAGATGGCTGGTATCGGAAGCAATGCCGAATTCGAGCAAACCGTCGCGAAGGACGATCTGATCTTTCCCTGAAAGAAAGTAGCGTCGCGTGCGTGCATCCGTGGTCGTCGGGGCCGGAACGAATGGCCCGAGGCCCTCGCGGGTCACGGTGGAAACGTTGGAGAGAAGGTTCCCCTGAAGCGAGTGGGAAGGGGTGAAGTTATATTGGGCTCGCAACAAATTGTCGCCGGACCAAGTTTGGGAAGTGTCTGCCCCCGGCGGCAACTCACGCACAAGGGCAAAGTTATGCTGAACGCTTAGAGCGTCCGAAAACCAGGCGCGTCCTTTCGCAATGGGACCCGAAAAGGTCACGCGTGGAAACCAGTTGCCCAGATGCGTTCCGCGCTGGAGGCTGAGGACGGGAAAAAAATTGGTCGTTCCGAACCGCCAGCGGTCGTCGCCGGTGTCGGTTTGAAGCGCGAGCACGCCTGCGGCGGCATTGGCAAATTCCGGGCCGTAGCGCGCCGTGGTGAGATCGACGCTTCGAACGGCATCGACGTTTACTCGCGCATCGAACGACCCATTTGCCGGATCATTCATCTGAAAGCCGTCCAGAACATACAGCGTCTCATCCCCGCGGGCGCCGGCGACGTGAAGCAGGCCGTTGCTGTCCTGAAGGACTCCGGGAAGCGCGGGCAAAGCATTTTGCAGCGTGTGAGAACTGGGTACGGGATCTTCGCGGATCTCGTGCGCTACGAGCACGTCCTCGTGCCGCGTTTGTTGCGGATCCACTTCACTCGGCGAGGCGACTACGTCCACCTGGCCGCGGATTTCATGCTCATGATTCAGGGTCACGATGATTTCCGCTGAGTTCGAAGCCACCGTGATCGCGAAATCGCTCACCCGGAAAAAACCCGCTTTATCGAAATCCAGGCGATATTCGCCTCCGGCAATCGCCTCAAATCGGAACCGGCCGAGTTCATTGGTTGAAGTCCGCGCGGTCTGAGTTTCAGAGCGCAGGCTGACCTGGACGCCTGGAACCGGCTGGCGGTTTTCGTCCTCGACTAATCCAGTCACGGGAACGGAAATCTGCGGTCGAAGCCGTGGCGCAAAATTGATCCGAGAAGTGAGAAGAAAGAGCGCACAAAAAAGGCTCCTGGTCATATGTTCCAGACTCAAAAACGACGGCTGATGCCGATAAGGGGAACGAAGTCGTGAAGCCACCCGCTGACCGTGGCGCCCGGGGCCGCGGGGAAGAGCCGGTCGGGAAATGGTGTGGCGTAGTCGCGGAGATCGATGCGCACCGACCACGCGGATGAAATGGGATATTGCATACCGCCACCCATTGTGACG
>QHXD01000023.1:8146-11096 GCA_003223895.1 Acidobacteriota bacterium | reverse complement strand
AAGGCCAGTTGCGGAGCGCCAATGTGAAGGACCGCCTGCGACAGAAAGAGAACCACAGCGGCAGCGATCGCGTCCACCGCGGCCTCCTTCGGTGTGCCTTCGGAAGGATGGCAATAGGCGTCGCATAGGGTGAGTACTGCCAGCACAACCGCCATAACAACCAGTAACGGCGCGACCGGCGCGGCGCTGCCGAAGCCGAGGATGAGCGCGCTCACTTCCGCCGCGAACAACACCCGATTGAAGGAGCGCCGGATCTGCTTGAAGATCGCGAGCGGCAGGTAAATGCCCGCCAACATCAAATATTGCAGGTTGCTGACGTACCAGCCCGTCAGATCTCCGAGCAGTTCCTCGCGGCATGCAGCTGGAGTCAGGAATTCGATCACCGCCTCGATGCTCCGAGGCGGACCACCAACTAAGCGCGGCTGGGTTTCCATTTTCCGAATCCTTTAACGGCGTCGTAGACCCGCCCGGCGGTGTCGGCCGATTCGTTTAATACGCGATCGCCGGCAGGCGTCAGCCGATAAATGCGTTTAGCTCTGCCGCCACGCTCCGGCGTGGGATCGGAGAGCCGTGACGAGAGATATCCTTTCTCTTCCAATCGTTCCAGCGTGACGTATACCGCCGGGAGTTTTACGGGCCTCTCCGCAAGCTCGACCACCCTGACGTGAACCGCCATTCCGTATGCCTGATCGCGAAGTACCAGCACCGCGGTCAGGACCACTTGCTCCAACTGCCCGAGCGGATCTGTCTTTTTCATTTGTGCAATAGTTTTAAACTAAACAGTGATGGGGGTGCAACAAAATTCTTTTAGATAAATCTAACGGGAAAGGGAGCCGTTTGACGGAAAGTCCGTCATTTGACTCCCTGCAATTTTCCCCGGTCGCTGCCGCCGCATTGCGTAAACCACTGACGATGCGAAGCGGTCCTATCGCGTCCGGTTTTGGCTCGGCGCGTGCAATTACGCGAGCCGTGAAAGACAGAAGCCAAGGGCGCTCACAAAAAACGGCTGCGCGGTTCGCAAAATCGCCAGCGGGCCGGTGAAATCGCCGGAGGAAATGCAAAATCGCCTCCGCGAGCTGTTCAGTTAAGAGCGTGACGTGTTCAGTTGCCGGCGCGAGCTGTCGAGTTGCTTCGGGAAGTGTGAAATCGCCTCCGTGAGTTGTTCAGTCACGAGTGCGGGCTGTGAAGTCGCGATTGTGGGCGTTCAAACCAAAACAACCAACTTTGAAAGGACACCGTTATGAACAGTTTCAACAAGCGTATTTACGAAATGCTGGTGCGCGTCCTGGCTTTCTGGACGACGTATCGCGATCTGATCGGAAAGGATTCGCTGGCCGATCAATTGTTCCAACAACTCGACGCGGCGTGTCAGAAGCTGGCGAAGCATGGGACGTTGCAGGCGTCGGGCAAGGCCGCGGTTCGCCTGTCGGCGGGAGAACGGGCGGCAGCGCGGCAGTCGCTGGTCAACCAACTGGAGACCATCTGCCGGACCGCTGTGGGTATGGGGCTGAAGCAATTCTGGATGCCTCGTGAGCGCAGCGACCAGGCCTTCGTGCAGGCCGGCGAGACGTTTCCGGAACGGCTGATGCCGTTGAAGAAACAATTCGTCGAGAATCACCTGCCGGAGGACTTCATCGAAAAGCTGGTGGCCGCGACCGAAACGCTGAACCGATCGCTCAAGGACGAAGCGTTCAGCATGGGGAAACAGCTGGCCGCCACCTCCACGATCGACCAGGTCCAGTCGGAAGCGTTAGCGACGCTTTCCCGGCTGGATCCGATCCTGGAGAACATGCTGAGCGGCAACCCGCCGGTGCGGTCCGTGTGGGACAGCGCGCGCCGCGTCGAGCGGGCCCGGCGCTCGGCGAAACCGCCACAGAAGGAGCAGCCGAAGGCTCCGCCTTCGCCGCCTCCTCCGCCTCCACCTGCATCCACCGAACACCCTGCGTCCAGCCACACGTAGGGTCGGGCCGGGGTGGTCCTGCCTCCACCACCCCGGCGCTCTGATGATTTCGTAGCTCCCCGAATTGATTTCATACCCCGCAGATATGAAGACGCCTCACCGCCAGCTTTCTGGCGATTTTGCAGGCGGCCTCAAGGGACTCCCGCGGCTGAAACAAGGCGTGTCTGATTGCTAGAATCCAAGCGCGAAGAGCAAAGCTTGCCGGACTTTCTTCATGTCCTCTTCCTTGAGAGTCGTGATCAGACCACCCAACTTGCGTTTGCTCACTGTCTGAATATGGTCGAGATTCACCACGCAGTCTGCCGGTAAACCATCGGCCCCGGTCAGGAAGACTTCGGTAGGAATATCGCGAACGGTCCGCGTAATTGGTGCCACAGTGGTTTCACCAAGATAATCTATCGCCGACTCACGCGTAAGGATGACGACAGGCCGGCGCTTATCGGGGCTGCTGAACCTGTACCAGCGCACTTCGCCACGATGCACTAGTCACCCCACTTCTGCTCAGAGTCCCAAACGTCGAATTCACCACGCTTGACAGGCCTTTTCGCATATCCTTCGCGATGCTTCTTCTCAAGTTGTCGGACGCGGAGTGTCTTCAAGTACTGACGAATAGAATCCCGGATCAATGCAGACCTCGTCGTCCGCATCTTTTTGACGATTTGGTCTACTTCCTCCAACAACTCCTCATCCAACGTCATCTGTATCGTCGTCATGGCGATGTCGACTCCTATAGCTATCACTATCCACACTATATAACACATCTACGTTTATCGACGCAGGGCCATGTACTGGTCCGTCAGCATCGGAGTCTGTGGCCAGAATTTCCGAGGCTTGACGTGAAGCATCCGAAGCGGCAAGAATACGGGAAATTGCTCACTGTGCCCGAATTCGCTGAAATTATGAACCCAAAAGTTCCACCTGACGTGGTTGCTCTTATACCCATGCGGCACGAGAGCATGCGTGTGTCAGGGAAGAACTATAGGCAGTTGG
>QHXD01000023.1:0-8008 GCA_003223895.1 Acidobacteriota bacterium | reverse complement strand
CACTTGTGCGGCGACGAGATACCGATGACAGAGGTCCTCTATCACGATGTGACTCAGGTTGCGGCGGAATGCTATTTGCAAACTCACTGCACCAATCCGTTCCTTCGCGCAGAAACGATCGAGGCGGCGCTGGCATGCTGGCGAGAAGTCAGCCACGCACACGATTCGTTGTTTTCGGTCACGAGGATGCAAGTGCGGCTTTGGGATTCCACGGTCCGTCCGGTCAACCACAATCCCTGGGTGCTTTTGCGCACCCAGGATTTACCGCCGCTTTACTTGGAAAACTCGAATTTCTATGTTTTTACGGCGGACCTTATCAAATCCACGCGGCGTCGAATCGGCGACCGTCCAAAAATGTTCGAAGTCCATCCACTGGAAGCGCTGGACATTGATGACGAGCAGTCATTCGCGCTGGCTGAGCAGCTGATGCATGTGAAGACCCATCCAAGATCATAAATCCGCCCTCGTCGAGGGTATCTCCTCGCGGCGACCGCTTGTCGCGAAGTGCTCGATTATTTCCTCGTAATAGTCAAGGTACGCCTGGGCCTGCCTGCGCAGGTCGAAGAGACGCCGGGCACGTTCCGCAGCCTGTTGGCCCATCCGGGCTCTCACGTTGCCGTCCGCGAGTAATCGATCGAGAGCGGCCGCCATGGCCTGAGGGTCTTGGGGAGGCACAAGCAGCCCGGTGGATTCGTGAACGACCTGCTCGGGTATTCCACCGACCGCGCTCGCCACCACAGGTATCCCGCATGCCATTGCTTCGAGAACAGTATTGGGGAAAGTATCCACCAGTGCAGCGTGCACGTAGAGGTCTGTGGCTTGATAAAACATCGTCAATCGAGCAGGGTCGCGGGTGAACGGCACGTAGCGCAATTCAACGGAACCGAAGCGCTCGGTTTGCGCGTCTTCGCCCAACGCGAGAAAGACGAGTTGCCTTCCGCGATAGGTTTCCGCGATTTGCCTGAGCGTCGCTTCAATTGTCCGATGGTCCTTCCAGGGGTTCGTCTTCACTTTCGCGGCTGCGAAAAGGAGTATCTGAGCCTCCAGAGGCAAGCCCAATTCGGTTCGCGCGCGCGAGCGATCACCCGGCTTGAAATTATCCAGGTCAATGCCTGCTGGGATGACCCGTGTCGCAACAGCCGCACCGCTCAACAACGATCGCTCCACCCGGTCCATCAGCCACTGGCTCGGAGCGGCAAGAGCGACGCGGCTTTCGGCGATAATGTTCCGCTTCACTTTTACGTTGAAGGCAGTCAAATCCCGTTCGACTCGAGGATAGATGGTCAGATCAGGACACTCACCGCAGCCGGTTGTCCACCGCTCGCAGTCAAACGAATGCGCGCAATGACCTGTCGTTAACCATGCATCATGCATGGTCAGGATGACCGGTTTGCTGGAAGCAATCATCGGCAGCCAGCGCAGATCGAAGTACGAACCGTGGAGATTGTGACAATGCACGATTTGTGGAGGCTTCGGTGTCAGCGAGAGGAGCCGGCCGGTTCCGGGGAAGTGGAAGTCTTCCAGGCCGCGCATCCGCGCCAATGCTCTGAGCGGATCGCCAATCGATGCGAGAAGCCGGCGCAGCAACCAGGCGGAACGATTTCCGGCCTCCGCATCCTTCAGGTACGGGTCACCCGACATCCATATGCGTGTCCACCATCCGCGCTCCGCGTCATTCGGGATCTGAAATACGTCAGGATCGGAGCTCTGCTTGTATCCAACAGCCAGCCAGGACTCATGCCCGAGCGCCCGGTAGCGGCGAAACAGGTCCCACGCAATCTTCTCCGCGCCACCTCGGATGTCTGCCGTGCTGACTTGCAGAATTCTCACGCGAACTCCGCATCCAGCATTCGTTCGAATTCTTCGCCGCCCCAATTCCGAATCAGTGCGCGTGGAAGCTCCAATCGATTTGTATTCGGCCAGGCCATCCCGCGGAAATTGCTGCAGGCCAGCGAGAACCCCAAATTGCGGACCGCTTCAACGCTGTGTTTGTCATAATCACGCTTTCCGCCGTAGGGGTACGCGAAGCTGTGAACCGTTTGCCCCAGCCACTCCTCGAGCTTCCTCTTGCTCGTGTCAATTTCCTGATGTTGGCTCGCCGGAGAAAGCGAGGCGAGAACAGGATGGGTCACCGTATGGGCGCCGACCTCAACGAGGCCTCCTTCTGCGAGCTCCCGCAATTGATCGGGCGTCAACGCGCGATGTGTCGCCCGCGCGGAACTGCCGCTGTTCGTGCGGACCTGCAGATCGTGCAGGGCTTGCAGTCGCTGCGGCTCAGTGGACGATCGAAGCGTGGCGTGGAGTGAGCGATACTCCGCATGCCTTGGCTCATCGTCATTTCCACTTGCCACGTTCCATCCTGCGTCCTGATGGTTGAGGAGAATCCGATCCAGCTCATCCCACCAGAATTCTCGATCAACACCGACGAATCCGCTCGTGACGAAGACTGTCGCGGGCGACTCGTGGCGTTCGAGAAGCGGCTTCGCAAAGAGCAAATTGTCCGCATATCCGTCATCAATCGTGATGGCTACTGAACGGGGAGGCAACCCGGAATCGCGTTTCTGAACCAGCTCTTTCAGTGGCATCACGTTCGCTTTGCGGCGCAATATTTCGAGATGCTCGTCAAAGCGTTCGGGCGTTACGGCAAGCAGTTGCGGATCCCGCTCGAGATGCGCTATCCGGTGGTAAAGCAAAATCAATGCACCGTTTCCGAACTTCTTTCGGATTGCATCAACTGCGCGGCCTATGTTCATTCTCGAACACCTCGAACCGTGATCAGCAACTGATAATCCGGATCGTTGAAGTCGAGCTCTTCCTGGCGCATTTCCTCCATGGCAAGACCATGCAGGAACGCCGAGGCCACCAACGCATTGCCGTGTGACTGGATCTGAACCGCGTCCTTCGGGAAAGCCGCCTCGAAAAGCCGTGCTACAGACGACGTGGTAAAGCGCCAATAATCTCCCCAGCGCTCGTCATCGTACCGGCTGACTTGACTGATTCCCGGCACAGTCGCCAGGACCACGCCGCCTGGTTTCAGAATGCGCTGAATGTGAGCGATGGCGGAGCGCAAATCGAAAATGAACTGCAGCGTCTGCGTCAAAATGATGCAGTCGAAGCTTTCCGATTCGATGGGATCGGCAGCGCTCAGGTCCGCAACAATCGTGGCACGAGGATTCCCCGATTGGAAATGGAGAACATGGGCACGGCTCACACGTTCGCCGCCGAATCTCTCCGTGTACTTGTCATTTTCAATTTCCAACACGTCCCCGCGAATGTCCGACGCATGCTTTGAAAGGAACTGCTCGATGTAATACCGGTCGATACTTTCGCCGCGGTCGATACCAAAAGTCCGGCTGATGGGAGCAGTTTGTTCCAGCATTTCAGCGCGGGTCTTTCCAAACGAGTGTGTCCGGGTCCAGGATTTGTGGTGCGATCGGAGCCATCGTCGAACTCCGAACGGCAGGACAGCTTTGGCCATGCCTTTAAGCAACACGCCGAGCATAAATCAACAGGAAATAGCGACTCTCAGGCGCGAGCTCAAATGGCGCCCGGACTCCAGGATTTGTTTCGGAATCAAAGTCATTAATGAGGTACTCGAAGCCACACTCATGAAGGATGCTGAGAATCCGATGAAGAGTGCGCGGAAGACCTGGGAGGTGGTGATACTCGATGATCAATTCCCGAACTTGCCGTAATCGGCCGGCGCATTCGCTGATAACATCATATTCAGCTCCTTCAATGTTCATCTTCAGGAGATCTACAGGTTCATCGAGATATTTGCTGAGACGAACGCAGGGGACGTCATATCGCGTCCATCCCTCCGGAATGCCGCGTGAAGCATGATTGGCGAGGCAGCTGCCATACAGCCCATCAGAGTAGAAAGCGAGCGTGCCTTCTTCCTTGGTCACAGCCGCTTGCATCAATGTCACGTTGTCGAGGCGATTTTCTCCGATGTTGTCTTTAAGGTACGGAAATATGGCGGGGTCCGGCTCAAACGCGATGATGCGGGACTGTGGATAGACGTGCTTGAAATAAAGGATGGACATTCCAATGTTGCCGCCACAATCCAGGATTCGCGGGTCTGCGGCCTGCGCCGTGAAGTGATACAGCTTTCGAACGAAAAGATCCTTGCACAGCAAGTAGAAGTTCGGGCCGTCGTTGATCCGGACGCGATACTTATCGTAGCGAACCCATGAGCCCGGCTTTTTACCCCAGGTTCTGGCGAGCAATCCAGCGAGTGTGAGATTCTCCCTGAGCTTGCCCGCGCTCACGCGGCCGCTATACAACAGCCGGCGGGCGCTTGAAGGAAGAACCTTTCGTCCGATCGTCTTGAGATTCAGTTCAATTGCTTTCTGTACCATTCGATGGTGCGGCGCAGCCCTTCTTCAAAGTTCGTTCGCGCACGGAAGCCGAAGAACGACTCCGCCTTGCTGACATCAAGACATCGGCGTGGCTGTCCGTCGGGCCGTGTTGAGTCCCAAACAATGTGTCCAGTGAATCCCGTCATCCGCGCGATCAGGGTTGCGAGATCCTTAATGGTTATTTCGGTTCCCGAACCGATATTCACCGGTTCGCTCTTGTTGTAACGTTCAGTGGCCAGCACAATGGCCTCGGCTGCATCCTCCACGTAGAGAAATTCCCGCGTGGGTTTGCCTGTTCCCCAGAGGACGATCTCGCCGGATTTGTCACGCACCGCTTGCAAACACTTCCGGATGATTGCCGGTATAGCGTGCGAGGATTTTTCATCAAAGTTGTCGCCCGGCCCGTAGAGATTCACAGGCAGCAGATATATAGCGTTGAACCCATACTGACTCCGGTACGCTTGAGCCTGGACCAGGAGCATCTTTTTCGCCAGCCCATATGGTGCATTCGTTTCCTCGGGATAACCATTCCAGAGATCTTCTTCATGGAAGGGTACTGGCGTGAATTTCGGATATGCGCAGATCGTGCCAAGCGCCACAAACTTCTGAACATTGTTCTTCCGCGCCGCCTCCATAAGTTGAGTGCCCATCATCAAGTTTTCGTAGAAGAAGAGGCCGGGGTTTGCGCTGTTCGCGCCGATTCCGCCGACACGGCCTGCCATATGAATGACGATGTCCGGCTTTACATCCTGGATGAGGCGAACCACCTGGATCGGATCGACCAGGTCATACTCGGACTTCCGGGGAGCGCTGATCAGCCGTGGTGACTTTTCCTTCAGCCTGGGCAGAAGATGGTGTCCCAGAAATCCTGATCCACCAGTGACCAATACGCGTGTGTCTTGCCAGAGACTCATCAACCGCTCTTCGCCTTTTCCTGTTTGAGATCGCTATCGACCATCATCCGCACCAATTCCTTGAATCCGACTCTGGGCCGCCAGTCCAGCTGGCGGGCCGCCTTCGACGCATCCCCGCACAGGGCGTCGACTTCGGTGGGACGATAATAACGAGGGTCGATCTCCACATGCTTCTTCCAGTCCAGATCGACGTGGCCAAAGGCTTCGTCAAGAAGGTCTCGCACCGAGTGACTTTCGCCTGTTGCAATAACGTAATCGTCGGGCTTGTCCTGCTGCATCATGCGCCAGATCGCTTCAACGTAATCACCCGCATATCCCCAGTCCCGGCGGGCATCGAGGTTTCCCAGAAATACCTTATCCTGTCGCCCCAGCTTTATTTTCGCGGCAGCCTTTGTCACTTTACGGCTGACAAATGTTTCGCCCCGGCGTGGAGACTCGTGGTTGAAAAGAATGCCGTTGCACGCGAAAAGGTTGTAGCCGTCGCGGTAGTTGACTGTCATCCAGTGGGAATAAACTTTGGCCGCCGCATAGGGACTCCGAGGTTGAAAGGGAGTCGCTTCATTCTGGGGTGGTGGTGCGCTCCCGAACATTTCGCTGCTGGACGCGTTGTAAAACTTCGTGCGCAATCCAGCTTCGCGGATGGCTTCCAACAGTCGTACGGTTCCGAGCCCCGTCACTTCTCCAGTGTATTCCGGCACGTCGAAACTCACGCGGACATGGCTTTGCGCGCCCAAATGATAAATCTCATCCGGCTGGATGGTTCGAATAATGCGGTTCAGCGAGCTTGCATCATTCAGGTCGCCATAAACCAGGCGCAGCCGTGGTTTTGGGTCATGCGGGTCCTGGTAGATGTGATCGATGCGCTCGGTGTTGAATGAACTCGATCTGCGGATGATTCCGTGAACAAGGTAGTCTTTGGCCAGAAGAAGTTCAGCCATATACGAGCCATCCTGGCCCGTAATGCCGGTAATCAGGGCGGTCTTCATAGGGTTTTAGCTTTTCTGTCGTTCAGTTCTGCCTGGAGTTCATACAAGAGGTCATAGATACCCTGGCCGAGATCGTAGTACTGGCTCATCACGATGCGATGTGCGCTTTCCGGCCGGAACGAGTACGGCGTGAGCGTGTAATGCGAGGTTTCGAGCGCCGCAGTGTACTCGATCGCAACATTCGCTCCCATGATTTCTCGAATCATGCCGAGAACGTCCTTCACTCTCATCGCCTGCATTCCGGTAACAAGCAAATGTCGATTGCGATACTGCTCGTCCAGCGCGGTAACACTGCATTCCGCGGCATCCAGCACATGAATGTACTCGCGAACCTCTTCACCGTCGCCGGTTCGGCTGATCTTTCCGGTTTCCAGCGCCTGCCGTACATATTTCCGCAGTGAGTTTGTCTCAGTAGCCCGGGGGCCATACAGCGAGCCATAGCGCAGAATTGTGTAAGGCAAGCCGAACTGCTCCTGATAGTTTTCGATGATCTTTTCGCATGCCTGTTTGGAGCTTCGGTAGAAAGAGCCGCGATCGCTGGAGACGTACACACTCGAGGCAAACATGAAACGCTTTACCTGATATCGCCTGCAGGCCTCCAGCACGTAGGTGTTTCCGAGGATGTTGACCTCTACGGTCGCGACGGGATTTTCCGCGGCCTCTTCGATGTCTGCCAACGCCGCAACATTGTAAACATATGCGGCGCCGCGAACGATTTCAGATACCTGGTCGAGCTTCAGGATGTTGCATTCAACGAATTCCTGGTCTTTTTTCAGATGTGTCGACGGTTGGATATCGGCGATTGTGACTTTGAAGCCATGCTCGGAAAGCCGATCCGCGATGTGGCCACCAAGAAACCCGGAGCCGCCAAAAACTACAACCCGCTTTGTCTCACGAGGTTTACTCACGGCGCTAAACTCTCTCCTTCACGATATGGGTCCAGCTAAGCAAGCGTTGGACTTCAGTCTTGTCAATGATACTCAAAACAATCAGGAGTAGCGGGTAGAGGGCGACGATTCCGGAGCGGCCCACGACAGATGCAAATGTCGTCTCACCGGGAATGCGGGTCGCAACAAAATACACGACGGCCGCCGATAGCACGGTCAGCCCCAGCCGGCGGTAGTCGTACGGTACGGGATAAGCGCGAATCGAAGAAAAGAAAACGATTGCGTTCAGAAGCAGGTTTGCCAGCAACGACGATGCTGCCGCGCCATGGATGCCATATCGGGGAACAAGCAGAAAATTGAAGACAATACTCGCGGCGGCACACACGAGCATCGAGAACATCACCCGGACCGTCTTATTCTTCAACATCAGCGGACTCACGATCAAATGCCAGAAACTCGTCAGGGCCTGCGTCAATACCAGTATAGGCACGACTGCATAAGCTTCGTGAAATTGCGATTGAGTCAGGAGCCTGATCGCATCGCGTGAAAAAACTGCGACGACAAGGGCTAAACCGAGTGTCGCGGCGATATAGATACCGGCAAAACGCGCCAGTATTCGCGGCCCTTCCGACAGGCGGGCCGTTTCATAGAACAACGGGGTGAAGGCGAGTCCCGCCGCGTTCAGCATATAACCGAGGATCATCGCAATTTGATTTCCGACGTTGAATAAACCCAGGTCGCGAAGGCTCATGAACCTTTCGATAAAAAAGCGATTCGAACTATCTACGAACCAGCCTCCTATCGCGTAAACAAGCAGCGGCATGCTGAAAGCGAGGCACATTTTCAATACCGCTGGAGAA
>QHXD01000022.1 GCA_003223895.1 Acidobacteriota bacterium | reverse complement strand
AGGCCGCGAGGATTTCCTGAAAGGCGTGTTCCGGAAATAGATTGAGGGGGAAATAGCCGCGAATTACGCGGATTACGCGAATGGGCGCATCATAGACTCCTTGACGCGCCCATTCGCGTAATCCGCGTAATTCGCGGCTATTTCCCCCAATTCATTTGCGGCGCTCGGCCTTCATGGAATAGATCTCGACAGGCTCCTTCGGGCGCTCGTTTTCCGTCGGAACGGCGGCGATCTTTTCCACCACATCCATTCCCTCAACGACCCGGCCGAAAACCGTGTAGGTGCCATCGAGCGCGGGTTGGTCCGCGAGGACAATGAAGAAAGATGTCAGGGCGCTATCGATTTCCTCGCCTCGTGCCATCGAGAGAATGCCCGCCCGGTGCTTGACGTCGTTGATCTCCGCCCGGATTTTCACCACATATTTCTGTGCGGCCTGAGGAACCGGCTCTTTCCGCGTATTGAGATCGCCCGCCTGGATCACGAATCCCGGAGCGATGCGGTGGAAAGCCGTCTTGTCATACACGCCCAGAGACGCCAGCCTCAGAAAGTGACGAACATGATTGGGTGCCTTGTCCGGAAACACCTCGATCACGATGTTCCCTTTGGACGTTTCCATCACGACCCGATACTGGGCGAGGGCTTCCGTTGTTTCCTCGGTGAACGGAGGCGCGGCCGGTTTCGGGATAGGCCGGATGGCAATGCTTCGAATGTCGATTCGCTCCCGGGCGATTTGCTTATCGTCCACAAGCGTGGCGGAAATCTTGTCCACAACTTCGATACCTTCCACCACGTGCGCGAATGCCGTGAACTGGCCATTGAACTGAAGCTGGTCGGTCACGCAAATAAAAAACTGCGAACCGGCGCTATTGGGCTCACCGGGAAGAATCGTTGCGACGATGGTTCCTTGTTTGAAAGGCACGTTGCTGATCTCCGGCTTGAGGCCGAGATTGAATCCACCCGTGCCGTACTTCGCACGGGCCTGCGGATTCTTCGACTCCGGGTCGCCGGCCTGCACAATGCCGTGCGCGACCATGCTGTGGAACGTCGTGCCGTTGTAGAAGCCCTGCCGCGCCAGCTCGATGAACTTCCGAACGTGATTCGGGGCCTGGTCGGAGTAGAACTCCATAATGAAGCTTCCGGCCGACGTTTCGACCACGGCCTGAAGCTGCTTTGGGTCTTCCTGCTGGAAGAGCATCAGTGAAAGAAGTAGTAGCGTCATGGTTCCTTCAAACTCTCATCTTCGGCTTTCATTTTCAGTTGCCGAGCGCGCTCCATATTAATCTCGATGCGTTCCTTCTTTTTGCGCTCGGCCTCAACCTTGCGGGTAAGCCCCCGCGTCTCGTATTGCTCGATCGACTTCAGCGACGAAACCAGCTGACCGTCGTACAACCCGATCGCCATGTTGCAGTCATCGATCGTTTCGACGAACTGCCCGCGCTGCGCCCGGATTGCCGCTCTCGAAAAGTACGCATCAGCGAGGATCCGGTTCATGCGGATGACCTTCTCGAACTCCTCCAGCGCCCTGTCCGCCTGGCCCTGGCGGAAAAATATGGTACCGAGCGCGTAAACCGCTTCGGGGAAGTTGAGCACGAACTTCAGCGACTCCTCATACTGTGCGCGGGCTTTCGCCAGGTCACCGCGGATCAGCCAGATATTGCCGAGGTAGTAATAGGCTTCGAAGCTGGACGGATTGATTTCGATGGCGGTTCGAAAAGCCTTCTCCGAGTCGTCGATGTCGGACGTCTGGAGGTAGCTCAGACCGAGCCGTAGCTGGGCGATATCGAATCGTGGGTTGCGTTTCAAGACGGCCAGATAATGCTCGCGGGCAAGCTCATTTTCTTCGAGGCCCGAGTAGTAATCGCCCAGCAGCATACGGCCTTCCAGAAAATCCGGCGCAATCTCGACGGCGCGCTTGTAAAGAGCTTCGACGTCCTCGTCTTCGTCGATCGAGGAGATCGCCTGCGCAAGTCCGATCATCGAGCGGAAATGCCTGGGGCTGAGTTCGAGCGCCCGCTGGAAAGCACGGCGGGCCTCAGGATATTGCCCGGTCACAAGCAGATAATTTCCCAGCTCGTACTGGACGATGGCCAGTTCGGGAGCGATTTCTGCAGCCTTCAGGATCGAGTTTTCCTGCCGGGTGGCTGTGGGATTGATCTTCCATCGGAGAACCCAATTGAAGGCGTCGGCAGGTGCGAGCTCGATGGCTTGATTGATTTTTTGCAGGATTGTCCGATCCCTGCTGCCGAAATCGTCCAGCGATCGAAATGCATCGAGCCGGATGGCGAATGCCGTGCCTGGTGCGCACTGTGGATCCGCTCCGCGTTCCCATGCGGCGCGGAAATCCTCCGAGTTGAGCTTTAGCTCGAGCGCGAGGAAGAGACTCGCCTGCGCCGCCTGGAGTCGATATTCACATTTCTCAGGAGCCAGGTCCGAGGCGCGCTGAAAGTGTTCTACGGCGTGCGCGTAGCCGTCAGGAGTGAATTCATGAAGCGCGGCGAGACCCTGCCGGAATTCCGCAAGGTCTGCGGGAACGGTGGGAGTAACCGTGACAGGAGTGATCTTCCTGCACCCTGTGAGCATGAGTCCGATACCCAGAACAACTGTTCCGATCTTCGACATGGTGCGGACAATTTTATCAGGAAGTGCAAAGCCCCCCTCCTAAGTTAGGAGGGGTGGCTGCGCCATTAAGAAGAAGATCCCGTTCCGAAACGGCGCAGACGGGGTGGTTCTTCAGGGAACCACCCCGGCCGCGCTAACTAAGGTGGCTTCGCGATATTTTATTGATGCGCGTCCACCCCTCCTAACTTAGGAGGGGAGTTTCAACCGCTCATCTTTCATCGCAACTGCGAGCCGCGGCGGACGGCGTCGGCGCCGAATTTTTGTTTGATCTCATCCACAGTGCGACTCAGCTTTTCCTTGTCGTTGGATTGTGGGAACAGCCCGAGTTGCTGTGGGTCTGCGCCGTCACGATGCAAATCGCCGACGGAGACGCCAATCAGGCGAATCTTCTGTTTCAGTGAAAACTTTGCAAACAGTCTCCTTGCCACTTCCGCGATTTCCTCGCCCGTCTGGACAAACTTATCCAGCGAGCTTTGTTTCGTGTGTGTGGAAAAGTTCGAATATCGGAGCTTCAGCGTCACTCTGCGCGCGCGGTAGCCGTCCTTGCGGAGCCGTTCGGCAACATGATCGGATAGGTCGAGAATCGTGCTCAGAAGAAGCTCGCGATCGTTCGTATCCTCGTCAAATGTCGTTTCGCTGCTTGTCGATTTCGGTTCCCAGTCCGGCACAACCGGACGGTCGTCCTTGCCTCGCGATAACTGATAAAGATGCTCGCCGAGACTTCCGAGAGACCGAATCAACGCTTCGCGCGAAGCGGCGGCGACCTGGCCAATCGTCTGGTATCCCATTTCGCGGATGCGCTGTTCCGTTTTGGGGCCTACTCCCCAGAGCCGCGAGATGGGCAGGGGGGCCAGGAACTGTTCAATGTCCTTCTCCTCGACGACAACAAAGCCATCCGGTTTCTTCAGATCGGAGGCGATCTTCGCAAGGAACTTGTTCGGTGCGAGACCAACCGAGGCCGTCAAACCAGTCGCCTGACGGACTTCCTTCTTGATGGACACTGCGATCTGTTCGGGCGCTCCAAGCAGTGTGACCGAGCCGGTGATGTCGAGGAAAGCTTCGTCGATACTCAGGGGCTCCACGAGATCGGTGTACCGCCGGAACACTTCCATCACCTGGCCCGATACTTCCGAGTAGCGCTCCATGCGCGGGCGCACGTAAACACCCTCCGGACACAGTTTCCATGCGCGGCTGATCGGAAGCGCGGACCGCACGCCGAACTTTCTCGCCTCGTATGAACAAGCGGCGACAACTCCGCGTCCCTTTCCGGCCCTGGGATCCGCGCCGACGATAACCGGCCGGCCCTTGAATTGGGGTTGATCGAGCTGCTCAACAGATGCGTAGAACGCATCCATGTCGACGTGAAGGATGGAGCGCATCGCTCCTCTAGGTTAGATGTGATACATCAGCTGCTGCTGGCTCATACGCGCTCGGCGGACCAATTCTTCGAACGTGATGCTGTTCAGGATGCCGGCGATGGCGCGGTCCACTTCCGCCCAGATCGGTTTGAAGTGGCATGTGGACTGTTTGCCGCAATCGTCGGCGAAATTTCCCGACTCCAGGCACGAAAGCTGCACGAACGGTCCGCTCATGCTCCGGATCACTTCTCCGATGGTGATCTGGCTCGGGTGTTTGCTCAGCACGTAGCCGCCTTCGGTTCCCCTCTTGCTTCGAACGACATCGACTCGTTTCAATATCTGCATGATCTGAAACAAGAACTTCATCGGAATACCCTGCCGCTGCGCGATGTCCTGGACGCGAACGGGCGCCTCGCCGTCGTAGTTCAACGCCAGCTCCAGGACCGCCGACAACGCATATTCATCCCTTGCCGAAATTTTCATGTCTATCGCTTTCCAACCGACAATAGCGCATATGGACCCAATCTGTCACTCCCCGTGGCGAAGCTAGAAGAGACAACACGGCAGTAATCTGATAAAAGACAGAAATCGAGGGACACGTACTGGTGTTGAAACTTAGACGTATCGAACTGATCGGCTTCAAGTCCTTCTCCGACAGGGGCGAAATCGTTGTCAACGATTCCGGAGTCACCGCCATCGTCGGGCCGAACGGCTGCGGCAAAAGCAATGTTTCCGACGCCATCGCCTGGGTCCTGGGCGAGCAAAGCGCCAAGTCCCTGCGTGGTGAGAAGATGGAGGATGTCATCTTCAACGGCACCCGGAACCGGGCCCCCATGGGAATGGCCGAAGTCACCATCACCCTTACCGAGCATGCGAATGGAAATGGGAATGGCAACGGGAACGGCAATGGAAATGGCACCCACCCGCCTGCCACGCCTCGCGATGTCGTCATTCAGCGGCGGTTGTACCGGTCGGGCGAAAGCATCTACCTGATCGATGGAAGGCCGTGCCGGCTTCGCGATATTCAGGACATCTTTCTCGGTACAGGTCTTGGTCCGAACAGCTATGCCATCATCGAACAGGGCCGAGTGGGGCAAATGCTCAGCTCGAAGCCTTCGGATCGGCGCTCTCTGATCGAAGAAGCCGCGGGCATTACGAAATTCAAGGCCAAACGAAAACTGGCGGAATCCCGGTTGGAAGCCGCCAGGCAGAACCTTTCGCGGGTCAACGACATCCTGGCAGAGGTCGATCGGCAGCGGAATTCACTCAAGCGGCAGGCGGCAAAGGCGCGCCGCTTTATCGAACTTCGCAACCGGATGCGCCAGATTCTCTCCGCGGTCTTTTCGACGCGAGCCGAGATGCTGGTCGACCAGCAGGACAAAGTCGAGATCTCTCTGGTGTTGATGGGAAGCGAGGGAAAACGGCTCGATCAGGATATCGAGCGGCTCAATGGGCTCGTGCATCAGCGGCGAACCGACGTGGCCGGACAGGAACGTAAGCTCGAAGAAATCCGGGAGCGCCGTTCTGAAGTCGAGCTCGAACACGAAAAATCGGTTCAGCGCGGCGAAAGGCTTCAGGATCAAGTCCAGACCCTCGAGGAGCGGAAGACAGTGCTCGCCGGCGAGAAATTACGCTCTCTCGAAGATCTCGAGCGCAACAGGAAAGACAGCAACGCGAAAAGTATGCAGCTTGCGGGCATCGACCTGGACCAGCAGTCGGTCGAGCGCGACATCGGCCAGGTAACCGCGTCGCTTTCGGACCTCGCGGAACGCCGCAACTCGGAAGAACAGATGGTCGAGCGGCTCCGCCACCAGCAGTTCGAAGTCGTCGGACGTGAAGCGCGCATCAGGAATGAAATTTCGAGCCGCAGGGAAACCATCGGCCGGATTGCTGCACAGGCCGGGCGGCTCGGCCGCGAAGAGAGCGAAGCGCGCGCTCAGACTGCGGAACTCTCGGCGCAGCTGGATGCCGCGCGCGAAGAGCATTCTGGCCGGCAAGTGGGTTTTGGGCAGTTGAAGAACCGCCTTCACGAAGCCGAGAATACCTATTCCGGATACAAGCGCGAGCATTCAGATGCGGTGAAAGCCGCAGCCGAAGCGAAAACGCAGGAAGAAAGCATTCGCCATCGCCTTCAGACGATCGGCGAACTGGCCGTTCAGCGCGCCTACAGCACGGAGTCCGTTCAACAGTTCTTCAATCATGTTCGCGATCTGGAATGGACACCGCTCGGCATACTGGCGGACTTCGTCGAGGTCGAGCACGAGTATGAATCCCTGGTCGAGGATTTCCTGCGGTGGGAACTTCAGTACGTGGTGGTTGAGGACCGCGCGCAGGCCGAGCGCGCGCTTGGGATTGTGAAGAGTGTCAGTAAAGGGCGCCTCGACTGCCTCGTCCGCAACGGAAGCACGAGCACTTCGCCTCCGGTCGTAATCGAGAATGCAATGCCGTTGGGGAACGTGATCCGGTTCGACGACCGGGTGCGGCACTTCAACGAATACATTCGCAACGCCTATATCGTCGATACCGTCGAACGCGCGTGGGAATTGTCCGAACGCTATCCCGGGATGGTTTTCGTGGCCCGCACCGGTGAAGTCGTTCGCGGGCATGTCGTCAGTTGGGGTGAGCACGAGGCGCTTGGACCGCTTTCGCTGAAGCGCGAAATTCGCGAACTGGACCGGAAGATGGATCAGGCGGTCCGCCGAGCCGCGCATTTGCACGAAGACCGGGCTCGATTGGAGATGCTCGTACAGGAGAGCGAAGCGCTGAAGGCGAGCCTGTCGTTCGATCTTCAAGAAGCCGAAAAGGCGATTCTCAATATGGACCACCGGGTCCAATCGCTTACTGCCGACTTCGAGCGTGCCGAGCAGCGATTGAGGCTAACCACAGCGGAAATCGGCCGCATTGCGGAGGAACGCAGCGAAGTCGAGAAATCTCTGGCCGAAGCCGAGCGCGAGCTGGTCGAGATTGCCGGCCGGAAGGCTGCGATTGAAGAAGAGGTGCAATCCCGCTCCCGCTCGAGCGAAGAATTGGGTTTTCAGGCGGAAAACCTGCGGCGTGATTTTGCGGGCTTGCAATCCCAGCTGGCGGTTCTCGAAGAACGCCGCTCGACAGTGACCAGGGAACTCGCCGCGCTGCGCCTGCAGGCTGCCGAACTCGACGAGCGCGCCGCTCAGGCGGAAACGCAGATCCAGCAAGCCAACGAACAGCAGGAGCAGACCCGCGCCTCCATCCGGTCTCTCGACGAAACGCGCCGCGGCCTGGTGGCCGAGCGTGAGCAGCTCGATCAAACGATCGCCGAAACGACCGCCACGCTTGAGAATCTGCGAAATGAGCTTCGAGAAGCCGAAGCCGGATGGGATGAAACCCGGGGCCTGCTCGATACCTGGAAGGACCGGCATAACGCGCTTGAAATCGAAAAAGCGCAGGTGGATTCGGATTTGAAGCACCTCGCCGAGACGTGCTTGAACGAATTGAACGAGACTATCGAGGCGGTTTGCGTGAAATCCTTCGACACGCTGCCTCCGGGTGAACTCGAAATTCGCGAGCGGGAATACCGCGACCTCCGGGAGAAGATCGACTTGATGGGCGCCGTCAACATGATGGCAGTCGAGGAACATCAGGAAGCGGAAGAGCGGTTCCAGTTCCTGACGACCCAGCGCCAGGATCTGCTCGACTCGATTCGAGACACGGCGCAGGCCATCGAAGAGATCGATACGGTCTGCCGCAGGCAGTTCAAGGAAGCGTTCGAAGCCATCAACACGGGTTTTACGCAGGCATTCGTTCATCTGTTCGGCGGCGGACACGGCGAACTCCGGCTGCTTGAAGGCGCCGGGGAAACCGATGCGGGCGTGGAAATCGTGGCACAGCCGCCGGGCAAGAAATTGCAGAACGTGCTGCTGCTGTCGGGCGGAGAGAAGGCGCTGGCTGCGCTGGCGCTGCTGATCGCGCTGTTCCGCTACAGGCCCAGTCCGTTTTGTGTGCTCGACGAAGTCGATGCGATGAGCTCGGATACGCAGTTTATCGTCATTACTCACAGCAAGCGCACCATGGAAACGGCGACGACTCTGTACGGCGTTACTATGGAAGAACCCGGTATCTCCAAAATCGTTTCCGTAAGGTTGAATTAGGTCATGAATTCGCAGAGAACAGCCGCGGAGCGGCGACAGAGTGTAGCCCTGGGCGCGAGCCCGGGGTTGGCGTTCCAAAACGACGCCTACCCCGGGCTTACGCCCGGGGCTACACTCTGTCGCCGCTCCGCGGCTGTTCATGGCGGTGCATCGCTCCGCGGCAGAATGCAGGTGACAGACTGATGGCACTCGTGAAAACCGACCTTCCCGGAGTGAAGCTCCATGGTCGAGGGAAGGTTCGCGACATTTACGACCTCGGTGATCACTTCCTCATCATTGCCACGGACCGCCTCTCCGCTTTCGACGTGGTGCTGCCCACACCGATCCCGAACAAAGGGAAAGTTCTGACGCAGATGTCGGCCTTCTGGTTCGATTTCTTCAAGGAATTTGTTCCCAATCACGTCGTATCGACAAAGGTGGATCAGTATCCGAAAGACCTGCAGCGGTTCCGTGACCAGCTCGAAGGACGGTCCATGCTCGTGAAGAAAGCCAGAGTGTTTCCAATCGAATGCGTGGCTCGAGGATTCCTCACGGGTTCCGGCTTGAAGGATTACAACAGGACGGGCGAGGTTTGCGGTATCCGGCTGCCTGCAGGCTTGAGGGATTCCGATCGCCTGCCTCAACCCATCTTCAGTCCGGCCACGAAAGCAGAGACGGGACACGACGAAAATATTTCCGAAAAGCAGGCGGCAGAGATCGTCGGAGTGGAAAACATACGGCGTTTGAAAGAGCTCACGCTTTCCATCTACAACCGCGCTGTCGAGTTCGCGTCCAAACGCGGGATCATCATATCCGACACGAAATTCGAATTCGGTACGATCGACGGCGTGATTGCCATCGTTGATGAAATGTTGACGCCGGATTCCTCCCGGTTCTGGCCGGCCGACCGGTATTCGCCCGGCAAGCCGCAACCGTCATTCGACAAGCAGTTCGTGCGGGACTATCTCGAACGAATCGGCTGGAACAAACAGCCGCCTGCGCCGGAGCTTCCCGACAACATCGTCCAGGCAACGAGCGCAAAATACGTTGAGGCGCTCCGGATCCTGACCGGTCGGGAACTGGAGTGATCCTGTGAACTTGATCGACCTCGTTATCCTTGTCATCCTCGTTCTCTCGATCGTCACCAGTGCGATTAAGGGTTTCGTACGCGTCGTTTTTGGATTGATCACGGTCCTGATCGCCATCCTCCTTGCATCGTGGTTATATCGTCCGGCTTCGGGCCTGTTTAAAGATGTTGTCAGGACCGAAAATCTTGCTCTATTCTTGGGCTTCTCCCTGATCTTCCTGGGAATCCTCGTTGTCGGGTATACGGGCATCTGGCTGACCACCAGGTTCATGAAGTTCGCAAAGCTTCAATGGGCCGATCGAATGCTAGGAGCGGCTTTCGGTTTCATTCGCGGATGGTTGATCGGCTCGGTGCTGCTGCTCGGCCTGACGGCCTTCGAAGTTCAAACGGAGAGACTGAAAAACTCGGGGCTGGCGCCGTATTTCCTTCCCGGCTCACGAGTGATTGCTATACTGACGCCCTACGAACTGAAAGCAAAATTTCTGGTCGGCTACCGTGCAATGGAGCGCTGGTGGCGAGAGCACTGAGATCCACTCCAAGGACAAAGTTGTGAAAGAGAAGTTGGAATCACTTGTGACCGAGATGATCGACCGTCGTATCTATTTGGAAGAAGCACTGAATGAATTTGAAAAGAGATTCATCCAGAG
>QHXD01000065.1:554-10569 GCA_003223895.1 Acidobacteriota bacterium | reverse complement strand
TGAGAAATGTACTTCTTCAGGTCCTGCTTGATCCTGCCCCGAACGATCTGCCGGAATCGAAGATAATCCTGCTCGATGTTTAGAATCATTTCTTTGCGCTACTCCTTAGCGTCACCGCGCGCAAAAATGCTGGCCACGTAGTTCAACACGTCGGTGGCGCATACATCGCAATAACCGTAGCCCTTCATCAGGCGGCTCTTGACGACGTCGATCTTTTCCTGTGTTTCCTTGTCGACGACGTTCGAAACGAGGCTCGTCAGTTTGATCGAGTCCTTGCGATCTTCGAACAGCTTCAACTCGAGGGCCTTGTACAGCCGCTCGTTGGTCCGATAGTTGAAGGACTTGCCTTCGATCGCGAGAGCGCCGATGTAGTTCATGATCTCGCGCCGGAAGTCGTCCTTGCGGCTCTCCGGGATATCGATCTTCTCTTCGATCGATCGCATCAGGCGCTCGTCCGGTTCTTCATCCTGCCCGGTGTACTTGTTCTTCACGCGCTCCTTCTGCGTGTATGCCTTGACGTTATCGATGTAGTTGGAACACAGCCGCGAGATCGCTTCCTCGTCCGCCGAGATCGCCCGCTGGACTTCGTTCTTTACCATGTCCTCATACTCATGTTTGACGACCGCAAGCAGTTCTCGGAAGCCCTTCCGCTGCTCGTCCGATTTGATCAGCGAGTGATGCCGCAGACCGCTCTCCAGTTCGTTCAAGACCATGAACGGGTTCACGCAGCCCGCAAACTGCTCGTTGACGAGCGCGTTCGAAATCTTGTCCTGGATGTAGCGCGGCGAAATGCCGTCCATGCCCTCGCGCGAGGCTTCTTTCTGAAGTTCCTTCACGGAGTCTTCGGTGTAGCCGGCCAGCGTCTTGCCGTCGTAGAGCTTCAGCTTCTGGAGCAGCGTGAGGTTGGCTTTTTTCGGAATCTCCAGACGAGTCAGCACGGCCCACATTGCGGCCATGGCAATCGTGTGAGGCGCGATGTGTTTGCCGCGTATACGTTGGGCGTTGTAATCCTTCTCGTAGACCTTGATCTCATCCGACAGTTTCGTGATGTATGGAATGTCGATCTTCACGGTGCGGTCACGCAGGGCTTCCATGAACTCGTTGTTCTGGAGCTTGCGGTATTCGGGTTCGTTCGTATGGCCGATGATGACTTCGTCGATATCGGTTTGCGGGAATTTCTTCGGCTTGATCTTGTGTTCCTGGCTGGCGCCGAGCAGGTCGTAGAGGAACGCGACCTCGAGCTTCAGGACTTCGATGAATTCAATGATGCCGCGGTTGGCGACATTGAATTCGCCGTCGAAGTTGAATGCGCGGGCGTCGGAGTCGGAGCCATAGATCGCAATCTTCCGGTAATTGATGTCGCCCGTCAGCTCGGTGGAGTCCTGGTTCTTTTCGTCTTTCGGCTGGAATGTGCCGATGCCGTTACGATCCTTTTCCGAGAGCACGAGGCGGCGGACCTTGATGTGATCCATGACCTTGAACCAGTCGCCCTTGTAGCGGCGCGTCAGCTCGCGATACATCTGCCGGCAGGCGGGGCACAGATCGCCTTCGACCTGGATCTGATACGATTTGTCGGAGATGTTGCGCATGAGCTCTTCGACCAGCTTGGCTCGCTGCGCGGGCGGGATCAGGTGCAGGGGCTCCTCGCGCATCGGGCACGGCAGTTCGTCGTTGACCAGCGCGTAGACTTCTTTCTCGAGGTCGTTCGCAATGTTCGTCCACGCGTAGGTGTACATCGCTCCCGCCGGAGTGTGCGAATACTCCTCGAGACCCTTCTTCAGGAGTCTGACAATCGTGCTCTTCGCGCTTCCCACCGGACCATGGAGCAGGATGACGCGCCGTTCGGTACCGTAGTTCCGCGAAGCCGACTTGAAGATGTCCACCAGGTGATTCAGGCTCTGGTCGATGCCATAGACCGCATCACGTCCGTTGTACTTGTCGTCGCGGAAGAACCGGTAGCGCGTGATCCTCTTCTTGTGCTCGGAGTACTCGTCCATGCCATGCGAAAGGATCATGTCGTAGATCCGCTGGAACGCATTCCGCGTCACACGCGGAGTGTCCTGCACGAGCTTGAGGTAGTCCTCGAGAGACCCCTCCCAGTTCAGTTCCTGGTACTCCTGCGGGCTCTGTGCATTCGCGATGGCGTTGAGAATGTTGACGGTCTCTGCCTGGTCATGCATACGTTTTCACCTTATCTTAACGTCGAGACAATGGCCTGTCCCCCCGACGTTTCCTGCGGCCAAAAAAAAATCGGAAATTTGGCCGAGGCTGGATGCCAGCTTCGGGGCAACTTCCGATCACTGGTTTTCAAATCGCTACCCGTTACGGTGATGATCCTACTATAAATCACCGGGAGACAGTACAGGTCCAATACCTTTTGATGTGCTATTGTGCAAAAGGAAAGCGGATTCAGGCTGTCTCCGGAGCACCTCATGGACTTACCACTGCCCCTCATTGCAGTCATTGGACGGCCGAACGTCGGAAAATCCACACTATTCAATCGGATAATAGGGCAGCGTCGTTCGATAGTGACTGACGAGCCCGGCATTACCCGCGACCGTATTTATGGTACGGCCAACTGGAACGGACGCTCCTTCGAGATTGTTGATACCGGCGGTATTGTTCCGGGCGAAGAAACCGAAATCCCGCTTCGCATCCTTGAACAGGCCCAAATAGCAATCGAGAGCGCCTCTCTCATCTTTCTTGTCGTCGATGGCCGCTCCGGGATAACCGCATCCGATCAGGAACTTGCGCGACTTCTTCGACGCACCCGGGCGACCACTTTCCTGGTTGTCAATAAGATCGATTCGGAAAAGCAAACACCGGAAGTCGCTGAATTCTTCCGGCTTGGCTTCGACCATGTCTTTCCAGTGTCAGCCGAACACGGTCGCGGTATTACCGAACTATTGGACCAAGCAGCAATTTCCATTCCAGCGCCCATGGAAGAAAATGAAGATGCCGAACAAGAGATTCGCGTGGCCATCATCGGGCGGCCGAATGTGGGCAAATCGACTCTGCTGAATCGACTTGTAGGTCAGGAGCGCGCCATGGTTTCTCCGATCGCCGGCACGACCAGGGACGCGGTGGACAGTGTCGTTCGGCACGGAACTATGACCATTCGGTTTGTAGATACTGCCGGAATACGACGAAAAGGTAAGACTGAACTCAGAGCCGAGAAGCTGAGTGTGATCATGGCCCGGCGTCACCTGGAGCGCAGTGATGTGGCGATTTTGCTGATCGATGGCACCGAGGGCGTTACCGCAGTCGATGCCCATATCGGAGGATACGCGCAGGAGGCCGGGCGATCCGTCATCATTGCTGTAAACAAATGGGATGTCGTCGAAAAAGGTCCCACTATCACCGCCGATTACGAACGGGAAATCCGGGAGAAACTGAAGTTTCTTTCCTTTGCGCCTATCCTCTTCATTTCCGCCAAAACCGGTCAGCGGGTCCAGAAACTTTACGGAATCATAGAAGAAGTTCACCGTTCCAGATTTGTGCGCGTTCCGACCAGGGACTTGAATGAGTTTCTACATCAGGAGGTCCTGCAACGAGGCGGTTTACCGTCTGATGTGAAAATTCGTTACATCGCACAGGTCAAGGTCAACCCACCTACGTTTGTCATGTTTTCGAACAAGGTTCGCAAGCTGCACTTTTCGTTCGAACGTTTCGTCGAGAATCGAATTCGAGAGCGATTTCCATTCACGGGGACGCCGATTATAATCAAACAGCGCGCCAAAGCCCGAGCCGCCAAGTCTTTGTAACTTTGTGTCCTTGTGCTTTCCTTACGCTATGCCCACTCCAGAGATTCCGGACAAGCTTTTCTTCAAAATCGGCGAAGTCTGCGAAATCGCCGGAATCGAGCCCTACGTCCTGCGATTCTGGGAAACCGAATTTCCAGCTCTCGTTCCCGGAAAATCCAAGTTCGGCCATCGTCTATATAAGAGGAAGGACGTAGAGATGGTCCTTAAAGTAAAGGAACTGCTCTACGACCGCGGTTTCACCATTCCCGGCGCGCGAAAGCATTTGTCTCGAAACCGGGCTCCCCAGGGTTCCGAGCGCGACAAGATGTTGATCCACGTCCGAGAACAACTGCGGGATATCTTGACTTTGCTCCAGCGGAAAACCTAAAGTGGGGTCATCGGGACGTAGCGCAGCCTGGTAGCGCACACGCTTGGGGTGCGTGTGGTCGGAGGTTCAAATCCTCTCGTCCCGATTTTTTTGTGCCTGCCCATGCAACCTTTAATCCTGGTTACCAATGACGATGGAATTCAATCACCCGCCCTTGAAGCGCTGGAGGATGCTCTCGCCGATCTCGGGCATGTCAGCGTGGTCGCTCCCGACCGCGAGATGAGCGCGACGAGCCAGTGCATTACGCTGAATCAGCCTCTGCGCTTCCAGCAGCTTGCGCCGAATCGCTTCGCCGTACAGGGAACACCGAGTGACTGCGTCATTCTCGCGTCGCTGCGAATCCTCAGGGTGAAACCCGCCCTGGTGATTTCCGGCGTGAACCGCGGCGCCAATGTGGGTGACGACATCTCCTACTCCGGAACTGTCGCGGCGGCATTCGAAGCGGCGCTCCAGGGAATTCCAGCAATCGCCATCTCCACTTACGCCCGTCAGAACCCCGACTTCACACCGGCCGCGCGAGTCGCCGCACGTCTCGCCGCCAAGGTATTGGAAGATGGATTACCGCCCGACGTGATTCTCAACGTCAATTATCCGGAAGAGTGGAATGGAACGTTCTGCGTCACGCGGCAGGGCCGCCGAGCAGGGAAGACCGTGTTGGTGGAGAACCTCGATCCGCGCGGCCGCGAATATTTCTGGCTTCACGAGGAGCTGCACAAAGACCAGGAGCGCTCACGCGAGGCCGGAACGATGACAGATTACGAAGCCATGGCGATGGGTTACGTTTCGATTTGTCCGCTTCAGCTCAATCGCACCGCCCACAGTTATCTCGATCACTTCAATCGATGGATGGAACGCGAGCCAAAGCCTGTAGGTCCCAAACGTGGCCGCGGGCTTTAGCCCGCGTTCACCTCTCCGCCCGTCGCGCGCAACGTCTGCTTTAGCTTTTCAATCGAATCATCAGGCGCGTTCTCAACCCCGACCAGGATTTTGCCGCTGGAGACCTCCGGATCGTAGAGTTTCGATCGGGTTGTGGGCAGTCTGGCAGTAATGAGAAGCGTGATCACCGTCACGATAATCGCGCCGAGCATCGTGAGCTCGAACATGATGATCAGGTTTGGCCACATGGCGACAATCGGCATTCCTCCCGTCACCAGCGGCCACAGCCTCTGCGTCGTTGAAGCCAGCAGATAAGCGAGGACGAGGCCAACTGCTCCGCCGGCAGTGGCGAGCCAGAAAATCCAGGTGGGCTTGTCGCGACGGCTGAACTCGTACTCTTCGAATGGTTCCGAGGAAATGACCGTGATCGAGCGTTCCGCCACACCTTCCCGTCGCAAGCTGTCAACGGCAAGCTGCGCGGAATCCGGGTCGGCGTACAGGGCGTAGACTGCTTTCACGGCCGAACCCTCCAGAGTTCCTGTGCCTCTTCTTCTTCCTGTGGCGTCAGCACCCGGCGCGGATGCGCTCCCACCTTGAGTTCCCAGATCGAGATGATCGGTACGAATTTCGAGAAAAGCACATACAGAAAAGCCATTGCGGCAAAGGTCGCGATCGTGATCATGATCTCGACCGGCTGCGGCCGGTAGAAGCCCCAGCTGTAAGGCAGATTCTTCATCGCCAGCGACGGTACGATGATCAGGAAACGCTCCAGCCACATGCCTACAACGATAAGCGAGGATGCAACCACTGTGCCCGTGATAGTCCTCAATCGCCTTATGCCGAGCAGCGGCAGCGGAATCACAAAATTGCAAAACACCATCGTCCAGAATAACGGCGCGTAGCTCCCGGTCTGCGTCTCCCAGAACACGGCCATCTCGGCAGGCGCATTCCCGTACCAGACTGTGAGACGTTCGACGAACGTGAAGTAGGCCCACAGCAGACTCATCGTCAGCAACAGCTTTCCGAGATTGTGGAAATGGACCGGGTGCAGATACTCTTCGAGATGCAGAACCTTCCGAAGCACGGCCATCGCGACGATGAGCGCGGCGATTCCACTGAAGATGGCACCGGCCACGAAGTAGGGACCGAAAACAGTCGAATGCCACATCGGGACGGGAGACATCGAGAAGTCGAACGACACAATCGTGTGCACCGACACCGCAACCGGCACAATCGCGATCGCCATGATCTGCATCGCCGATTCCAGCCGATGCCATTGCTTCGTGGTTCCCTGCCAGCCGAGAGAAAGCATCCCGTAGATCCTTTGCCGCAAGCCGGTCGTGCGATCGCGCATGAGCGCGAAGTCCGGGATGGTCGGGAGAAACAGGAACAAGGTGCTGCCCGTCAGGTACGTCGAGATCGCGAAGAAGTCCCACACCAGTGGCGAGCGGAAGTTCGGCCATATTCCCCGCTCGCTGGGATACGGCATGAGGTAGAAGGCAAGCCACGGCCGGCCGAGGTGAATGATGGGGAACAGTGCGCCGATCATCAGCGCGAAGACCGTGATGACCTCGGCGCATCGCGTCACCGGCCGGCGCCAGGTTGCATTCACAAGTCGCAGGATCGCCGAAATCAGAGTTCCCGCGTGGCTGATGCCGATCCAGAAAACAAAGTTCGTGATGTAGAAGGCCCAGTAGACAGGCCACTTGATACCCGCCACCACGAGCCCGTGCGACATCTGGTACATCCACGACCCCAGGCCGGCCACGATAATTCCGCCAAGCACCAGAACGATCACGTAGAACCACGGCGAAGTATGGAGGACCGGGCGCAGCAGGTCGTCGTTGATCTTGTTTTTCGTTTCCAGGTTCATCTTAAGTAAGTGATCTTCGGCTTTGTACCCAGATCCTCGAGCAGCTTCGATCCGCGAGGGGAATGCGACAGACGCGAAACTTCACTTTCGGGGTCGTTCAGGTCGCCGAAAACGATCGCCGTCGTCGGGCACGCCTGCGCGCATGCCGGCTTGATCTCGCCGTCTCTTACTTCCCGGCCTTCCGCTTTTGCCCGAGTCTTACCTTCATTAATGCGCTGCACGCAGAACGTACACTTTTCCATCACACCGACTTCCCGGACGGAAACGTCCGGGTTCAGTTGAAGATGGAGGGGTTTGTCCCATACCGGATTCGCGAAATCGAAAAACCGGACGTTGTAGGGACACGCGTTCGCGCAATACCGCGTACCGATGCATCGGTTGTAGACCTGGGCGTTGAGGCCTTCCTCCGTATGATGGCTCGCGTATGTCGGACACACCGGCTCGCACGGTGCCGCGTCGCACTGCTGGCAGAGCACCGGCCTGAACTTCACGCGCACATCGGGGAACTCGCCTTCGTAATAACGTTCAACGCGAATCCAGTTAATCGCGCGGCCCCGCGCCGCCTGTTCCGGCCCCACGGTGGGAACATTGTTTTCGGCGCGGCATGCCGTGACGCAGGCTTCACAGCCCGTGCATCGGTCCAGGTCAACTGCCATTCCCCATCGGTGTGACATTTTTCCTCCTACCGGTGATCATGCTCGGGCGCATACTCCCGCAGCGAACCCGCAAACAAGATCAACCGCCCATCCGCCGCGCCGGCTTTCGCAACTTTCACGCGCGTCGCAGCCCATGCCAGAGCGCCGGTTTCGTTTTCTTTTACCGGCGCCAGAATGCTGATCGGATTCTCTCCACGCCCGCTGGCGTAACGCGTGAACGTTTCATGTCCCTGTCCGACAGGCATCGCAATCACATCGGGCGCAATCCCCGGCGACACAAACGCGGGAACCCGCAAAGCACCCTGGCTCGATGTGATCTCCACAAGATCTCCCTGACCAATCTGCAGTCTTGCGGCCGTCTGCGGATTGATCTCCACCCAGCTGCTCCACATCGCGCTCGAGAGCGGATCCGGTAATTCCTGCAGCCAGGGCAAATGCGCTGTGGAGCCGCGGATGGGTACGGCAGAAAATGAAACGGATACTCGCCGGCATCCCCATCAAATTGCGGCGCGATAAAATTCACCGTGCGCGCCGCCCCGCTGTAGCGGCGGTCTATGACCGCCGGCGATTTCTCCGAGCTTCGAATCATCTCCTCGAACGTCTGCCACGGAAGCGCCGGACTCAACGGCTTCTTCAGCTTCCGCCCAACCTCGAGCAGCACATCCGGCATGGCCCGCGTATCGTGAAGCGGCCGCATGACCGGCCCCGCGACGCTTGCCACCGCCGTTTTTGCGCCCGACTCGGGCCTGCTATCAACCCACGACTCCAGGAACGAGTGATCCGGAAGAACCAGGTCCGCAAGCGTGCTCGTCTCATCCAGAAAATTTCCAAAACTGACGATGAAAGGAATCTTCATCAACGTCTCGCGCACTTTCCAGGCAGGCGGCGTCGCGAAAACCGGATTCGCGCCATCGATCAGCAGCAACTGAATGTTCGAATCTGCAACTTTATCGATGGATCGCGTCTGAGCCACTCTGCCCTGAGGCGTAAAAAAGATCCCGCCCGGCGTCTCGATGCTTCCCACCAGCGCATTGAGCGCGTTCACCGCAAGCGCGCTGAACAGGCCGTTGGTTTGTGCGAGCGGAGCGCCCCCGATCAGCGCCACGGCCGGCCGCTGATCCGCAAATTCTTTCGCCAGCCTTTCACTGCGCGAAGCCGCAACACCGGTTTGTTTTTCGACTTCCTCAGGAGAATAACCGGCCAGGCCGCCGGCCCAACCTTCAATCAATGTCCCGGCGCCGCCTGCTGCTTCGGGCCGCCGGAGACCGGCCTTCATGATGACGTGCGCGAGCCCGAGCGCGAGCACGCCGTCGAGTCCCGGCTTCATCGGAACCCACTCGTCCGCGTTGGCGCCGGTTTGCGACATTCGCGATTCCACCTGAATAAACTTCCCACGCACTCCCGGCCGCCCCTGTCGCATCTGGCCGTATCCGATGCTCTGCGACACGGGCGAGTTCCACGTCCCCAGGAAATCGGCGCCGAACGCAATCACGTATCGCGACTCCGCGAAATCGAAAGTCGGAAGCTGCTCTTTTCCAAAGCTGAGCGCATTGGCGCGTCGCAGGACGTCGTCACTGAAAAATTCGAACGCGATCGGCTCGGGAGCGCCGAAGCGGCTCGCAAACTCCGCGACCAGATCGCTTCGCAGCCCGCGCTGGGGCCGCGTCAGAAACGCCAGCGATTTTTGGTCGTTCGCCATCGCCAGCGAATCGAGCTTCGAGATGAGCTCCGACAACGCTTCGTCCCACGTCAGTTCCTGGAATTGCCCGGTGAAACGTGCGCCGGTCCGTTTGAGCGGATGTCCGAGGCGATCGGGATGATACGTAACCTGAATTGCAGCCTGTCCCCGCGCGCACAGCCTGCCCTGGTTGACCGGATGGGCCGGATCGCCTTCGAGTTTTTTCGCGAGGCCCATCTTCGTTACGCCAAGCTGGTTTTTGCGAATCACCTCGGCTTCTCCTTCGATGACACGCACGCTCAGCCCGCAGCCGGCTGAACACAGCGGGCACACGCTCGGCTTCAGGACCGCAATGCCGGGTGTGAGTGCTTCTTCAGGGATGAAGCGAATCAGGTGATATTCGGGATTGCCGCAGCTCGCAAGCGTGGCGCTGGTCCCGGTGAGGGCGGTTGCTTTAATGAATTGCCGGCGATCCATGTATCAAAAATGACAGACGAGACAGTCGTTCGATGCCTGTTTCGTCTTGTGACATTCGATGCAAAAGCCCATCGTGTGATTGACAACTCGTTCGGCCACGGTCATGGATGCGACGTCGCCATGGCATGTGGCGCAGTCGACCTTGGCGCGAATATGAGGCGCATGGTTGAAACGAATGTGCGACTCGTCGAGAAACCCGTAAACACGCTGCCAGGGCAAATCCTCTCCTCGTTTTGCATAGTCCCGGATCATGATGATCCTCGGGTCACTCGGGTCGCCGATATCGGCGTGGCAGCTGATGCAGACATTCACGCCCGGAATTCC
>QHXD01000065.1:0-521 GCA_003223895.1 Acidobacteriota bacterium | reverse complement strand
TCTTGTGGGGAAAATCGAGCGGCTGCACCGGCTTCGGCCGCACGCTGAGAAAATGTTTGGCGGCTTCCGTGAAACTCGCATGCGCAGAAGTGAAGACGGGCGAGCTCCATCGCCGCGCCTGGTAAGGATCCGCCTGGCTCGCGACAATCGGCTTGACGTTCGGCTGCGGACTGCAACCCGGCAGGACAGAGACAACAGCAGTAAGCAGCGCCATGAGCGTCCGTCTCCTCATGGGAGAGGACGGCGCCCTGGCACGCCCGAGGAGGGTAGCGGGATTAGCGAACACGGAATTCTCCACCTACTTCAAAACGAACTAACGCTTTGTGTTTGTTTTTTTTGACGTTCGACGGTGGTGCAGCCGCCGAAGGCCGTCCCGCTCTGTACTTTCACGGGTTCGCCCTCAACGACATCGGGGGAACCACGCCAGCACGTCCAGAGATCTGGTGCCTCATTTCACACTGGCGTCCGAGAAACTATCACACCCGTTAAAGGTGATGCAACCGCTGCGCCCGCAAAGTGCC
>QHXD01000064.1 GCA_003223895.1 Acidobacteriota bacterium | reverse complement strand
TCACTAAAGAGGAGGAGAATATGAGGAAACTGGCAATCGGCTGTTTCGCGGCGTCGTTGATTGTAGGGCTCACGGTCTCCAGACTTTTGTCGCAGTCGGGTGCGACGCGCCCGACCGTTACTCCGGCGGAGTACGAGCGTTGGAAAAAGGACCTCTCGAACTGGGGACGCTGGGGCAAAGAGGATCAGATCGGTGCTTTGAATCTGATTACCCCGGCGAAGCGCAAACAGGCCGCCACCCTGGTGAAGGAAGGCTTCTCCGTATCGCTGGCGAGCGACGCCGATACGGTCAAGGCCGTCGATAACGCGAATCCTTATGAAATCACGATGAACAGCATCGGCACGGACCGGATCGCGGTGAACTACCACGGCATTACCCACACGCATCTCGATTCGCTCGCGCACATCAACGCCAACGGTGTCTTTTACAACGGCTATACGCCGGACGCTGAAGCGGTGATGAAGCAGGGCCATACGAAAAACTCCATCCACAACGTAAAGAACGGGGTCTTTACTCGGGGTATCCTTATAGACATCCCGCGGCTCAAGGGCGTGCCGTACCTGGAGCCCGGTACTCCCATTTACGTGGCGGACCTGGAAGCCTGGGAAAGACAAGCGGGCGTAAAAGTGTCGGCCGGAGACGCGCTGTTCGTGCGCACCGGCGTGTGGGCGCGTCGAAAGGCCGCAGGACCGTGGCTTCGTGGACGGGCGGAGGGCGGGAGATCGGCCGGACTTGATCCCTCCGTCATTCCGTGGTTGAAACAGCGCGATGTGGCGCTCCTGGGAAGCGATCACCCGCAGTACGTATCGCCTTCAAACCTGACGGGAGCGGTCCACGATTTCGCTCTGCTTTATCTCGGCATCCATCTGTTCGACAATTGCGATCTCGAGGCTCTCGGCGAAGCGGCGGCTGCACGAAAGCGATGGGAATTCCTTCTGATAGCCGCTCCATTGCCGATTCGCGGTGGCACAGGTTCGCCGCTGAACCCGATCGCCGTGTTTTAGAGTTTGAATTCGGATCCGCGGGATGTGTTTATGACGCTGTTTCAAGATGTGCGCTACGGGATCCGGGTGGTGCGGAAGAGTCCGGGGTTCCTTGTTGCGGCAATTCTGTCCCTGGCTCTGGGCATTGGGGGGAACGCGACGATCTTTACGATGATCAATACGGTATTCCTGCAGCCGCTCCAGGTGGAGAAACCGTCTGAACTGATGACCGTCTACGGAACCGACACCAGCAACACTCAGAACCTGGTGCTCGGAGCGTTCATGCCGCTCTCGTACCCGAACTACGTCGATTACAAAAATCAGAACGACGTGTTTACCGATCTCGCCGTATACACGTTTCCATACGGCGTCAGCCTTGCGGGTGCGGAAAAGCCGACGGCGGTCAATGTACAGATCGTTTCGGGAAACTATTTTTCGCTTTTGGGAGTAAAAGCCGCGCTGGGCCGTACGTTTCTTCCTGAAGAGGACAAAGTCGTCGGCGCTTCTGCGGTTGCGGTTTTGGATTACAAATTCTGGCAGCGGCAATTCGGTAGCAATCCTGGAGTAATTGGCAACGCGATTCGACTGAACGGACATCCATTCACGGTGATCGGCGTCGGGCCGCGGGGGTTTGACGGCACGATCGGCGTTATCGCTCCAGACATGTGGGCGCCGGTCATGAGCCATCCTTACGTTGTGACGACTCGATTCCCCGGCGGTCCGCTCGATCAGAATCGACGACTGCTGTCCTTCAGTATGTTCGGAAGATTGAAGCCGTCGGTCACAATGGCCCATGCGCAATCTTCGCTACAAACGATCGGCTGGCGTCTGGAAAAAGAATATCCAAACGAGAACACGGGCCGGAACGTCGGGCTGATTCCGCTGACTCAGGCGACCATACCGCCGGCGTTTCGGTCCACGATAATGCAAGGCAGCGGCTTGCTCATGGCGATCGTCGGCTTCGTCCTTCTGATCGCATGCGCAAACATCGCGAACCTGATGATGGCTCGCGCAACGGCCCGACGGCGGGAGTTCACCGTAAGATCAGCTCTTGGCGGCTCGCGAGCCCTGCTGATTCGTCAACTCCTGATCGAAAGCCTGATCATTGCTCTGCCCGGCGGTGCGTTGGCATTGCTGGTTGGAGTTGGTGGACGCAACCTGATCCTCTCGCTGATGCCCGCCGTTTTGAATCCAGCAAATCTGAACATACCGATCGATGCCTCCGTGCTTGCCTTCACGCTGGCCCTTTCGGTTTTCAGCGCGATTCTCTTCGGTCTTGCGCCTGCTCTGCGCGCGTCGCAGTTCGATCTCGCTTCCGACTTGAAGGAGCGCATGGGCGGGGGATCCTTTCAAGGACGTGTCAAGGCGCGGGACCTTCTGGTGTTGTTTCAGGTGGCGCTCTCCGTGGTGTCGCTCGCCAGTGCGGGGTTGTTCATCCGGAGCCTTGGCAATGCTCAAGCGATCGATCTCGGATTCGAGCACGACAAGCTCGTCGTGCTTCAGTACAACGTTTCTTCCGACGGCTACGACGAAAGCCGGGGAAGGGATTACCACCGGAAACTGCTCGAACACGTGCGCGCCCTGCCTGGGGTGGCAGCGGCGAGTATAGCCTCGACATTGCCGCTGACGCCGGGGTTTCAGCGCAGCGTGTTTCCGGAAGGCCAGGAGAACGTGACGAACAATCGAGGCGTTCTCGTTCTTACGAACGTCGTTGCGCCGGGCTACTTCGATGCGGTTCGCATGCCGTTGGTGCGAGGCCGGGATTTCCTGGATGTGGATCGTCAGGGACAACAACTCGTCGTCATCATCAATGAAGCGATGGCCCGGCGATTCTGGCCGGATCAGGACGCGTTGGGGAAGCGGGTCCGTTTCTTCGGCGACAGTGAGCCCCGCACGGTAGTCGGGCTTGTGCGGAATGCGAAATATGTGTTCGTGGGCGAAGAGCCGCAGCCGATGGGATACACGCCTCTCGAGCAAGGTTACTCGCCCGCGATGTCGCTCGTGGTACGAACCAGTTCGCGGCCGGATGCAATGAAGGGAACCATCGAGCGCGAGGTGCGGTCACTCGATCGCGACATTGCACTGACGAATATCCAGACAGCTTCGGAACTCCTTGCGGTTTCACTCACCGGACCGCGCGTTGCGGCGATATTACTCTCGGTGTTCGGATCGATCGCGCTCGTGCTGGCGGCCGTAGGGATTTACGGTGTCATGTCGTATTCGGTCAACTTGCGGTCACAGGAAATCGGAATCCGAATGGCGCTGGGTGCGGAGCGTGGGGACGTGCTGCGGATGGTTCTGAGGCAGGGAATGGCCACCGTTGGAATCGGGCTCGCATTGGGATTGATCGCTGCGATCGGGGTCAGCCGCCTGCTATCCGGCCTGTTATACGGCGTCGGAACCGCGGACCTGCCCGCTTTCGCCGGCACCGCCGCAGTGCTTCTCCTGGTGGCGCTGATCGCAAACTACGTGCCTGCGCGGCGCGCTATGCAAGTGGATCCGATTGCGGTGATGAGATACGAATGACATTCGCCGCGCTTATGGAGGTTCCGATGATTTCACAGCCAGCGCGTTTTCTAACCTGCATGCTTCTCACCGCAAGCGCGAATGTTTTCGCTGCCACCGACTGCGACCGCCCATGCCTCAGGAATGCATTAGACCAATACTTGATTGCCGTCATGAAGCACGATCCTGCCGCGGCCCCATTATTTGTCGGCTTTCGGCAAACGGAAAATGCCGTGGTCGTCCGTTCGGGCACCGGCGTTTGGAAGTCGGTCACCGGACTCGGAAAACTGCAAAGACGGTATCTGGATCCGGTCAGCGGACAGGCCGGCTATTTCGGCATCGTAGAAGAAGGCGCGAATACGGCAATCGTGACTCTCCGCGTGAAAGTGGAAAACAAAAAGATCACAGAAGCGGAATGGCTCATCGCGCGAAAGGGCGACGCGGGGCTCAACGGCCCTGCACTGCCAGGTCAACCGGCAGGCAATTTCTTTGATCCGGATAACCTCACTGCGAGTGCTCCCCCCGAAAAGCCGGCTGCGAGAGAAGCTCGTTCGTCCCGCGAAGCCATGGTCGCCATAACCAACAGCTACTTCGATGGAATCACGTCGCACGACGGCTCCATCATCATGGCCTATCCGGGATGCATGCGCGTCGAGAACGGTGCAACCGTGACCGGCCGCGGCTCGCGCGGAGGCGCCGGTGGCGTGACCGATTGCACGTCCAACCTGGAGACGATCAATATTCAAATGGTCGCCGCCCGCCGCTACCCGATCGTGGATGAAGAAGCAGGCGTTGTGCTGGCCCTGGGGGTCTTTATTCGCCGGCCGGGAACCACGACACGGCGAAACGCCCTGAGCGAGTGGTTCGTCATCGAGAACAACAAGATTCGCAGCATCTATTCGGCGATGTTCTATCCGCCGCCGGAAGCGCCGGTGCCCAACTGGCCGCCGTTCGACGGGAACTGGCCGCTCCCGAATCGATAACCACAAAGACAAAAAAGAAGTCCGGATGAAACCTGTGAATTGATTAGTGATTTGTCTCTATTTTGGAGGGGATGGGGCCGGCGCGGTTCTGCAGGGCGTGGGGCTCCATTTTGAGCCGTTGGGTTCGAGCCTGAAGTGCGTGCTCGTATAGAACGGCTGGGTCAAATACGTCGGATCCTCGATGATCGTGACGACAAGCAGCCAGTTGTCGCCGTTGGGATGTTGTGGCAGCCGATTGAAGTACTCGGTGATCGATGCATTCTCGCTGTAAGGCACGCCGTTCTTGCGCAGATAGCCCGCGCGGAAATTCGTTGTCACGACCTTCAAAGACCCGCCTTGGTTGAGCGAACTCGAAAGCGCGGGCCCTCCCCGCTGTCCTCGTCCGCCTCCTCCCGGCGCGACCGGGCCTTCGTTGTTTCCGAGCTGCGCCCGGGCGGGAGCGCCGCGCGGCCCCGCTGGAGGTCCTTCCCATTGAGCCGTGGAAAATCCCTGCCAGCTCCTCTCGCCGGATGGTTGTTTGGCCTTGTCGAAATACAGGAGACGGGTTTGTGTGCCGGCGTCGAAGTCGATCTTCAGTGTGTTGTCGTCCTGCCACGTGATATGCAGACGCCCCGGCTGACGTATGATGCCGCCGATCCCGAACGGCTTGCACTGCAGGCCTGCCGCATTGTCTTTGTCGAGGTCCCAGCCATCGGCGACGCGCCGGGCTTCGGCATTGATCGGAAGACTCTCGTAATCGCCCCTGGCGGACGTCGCCATGCGGTGACGCCAGTCTTCGCTCACTACTGCAACCCAATAACCCGTGAGATCGATCGGCGCAGCGGCGCGTGCGGGCTGCGGCGCTCCCCGCTGCCCACGCTGCTGCACTGCCTCGGATCGAACCGGCAGGAAAACCAGTAACATCAGGACGACTGCGGCAATGCGTGAACGCGAGCTAAAGCCCGCGACTACATTCGGGCGCCAGATGGTTCCCAAAATGTAGTCACGGGCTTTAGCCCGCGTTCTTTTCCCGAATTCCACCATTCTAGTTGCTCTTCTTCTGGGTAAGATCCCGGTAGACCGCCTCAACGAACATTGCGGTTGTCCACGATTTGTCGTTGCCGTACCGCCCGTCATAATCGAGCGCAGGTCTCGCTGTCTTAATCTGTTCCAGAGTCAATCCACGCTTGATCATGTCCTGAATCCGGTCACGAATGATCACGACCATGTCGCGATAGTCCACGACGTCTGCCTCATCGCCGACCCGGCCATGGCCGGGTATCACATATGTGCCACCCTCCTGCAGATACTTGGGCACGGTGATGTCGAGCACCTTGTTCAAGCCGGTGACGAATCCCTCGACTCCGCCGCCAAGTTTCGCGTCGATGACCGGATAGGTCGTCGTCACGAAAATGTCGCCCGCAACCAGCACGTCGGAGCCGCGAAAATAGACAAGAACGTCCCCGTCGGTATGCGCATGAGGAACGTGGTAGATGAAGATCGCCTCGCCGTTGAAATAAAAGTCGCGCTCGTCTTCGAAGAACGTATTCAAGGGCCGTTCGGTCACGGGGCGGGAGGCCTCCGTCATTCGCGTAAGGACGTTTTCGTGGGCGATGATGGCGGCCGGATTTCCGTTGACGGTCAGGCCAGCCTGAGAGACCGTCTCGTTGCCGCCCGTGTGGTCCGGGTGCGCATGCGTGTTGATCATCCAGCGAATCGGCTTGGTGGACAGTTGACGGATCGCTGCCAGCACCTTGTCCCGCGTCTGGGCGACGCCGGTATCCACCACCAGGACACCTTCATCGCCGGTCTGCACCGCAATGTTGCCGCCCGCCCCGACGAGCATGTAAACGTTTCCCTGGACATGAAATGTCTTGATTTCATTCTGTGGAGCCTGGCCTTGCAGAACGGCCACGAATCCGAGGATGACGAGAATTGCTTTTTTCATCGCGGCTGCTTGCGCATCATCTCTTCGAGTTTCGGCATGTACTCGGGGTAGGTTGTTTCCGCCCCGCCAAACACCGCCTCGAAGGGAAGTCCGAACTTATTGGAGAAATCCTTGATGAAGGGGTTCTTCCCGGGCAGGTAGTGCGGAACTTCATTTTTCGGTTTGGGCACTTCCATCGCGTATTCGCAGTTGTACAGCCAGTTCTGGTTCCCGCGCTCCATCAGCACGAACTCCTGGCTGTTGACGTATGGCTCGGTCAAGTACACCGGGTCGGTCACGATGATGACGTGCGAGAGAAGATTCCCGTGCCGGATGTAATGTTCGACCACGGTTGTCAGGTCGCTGCTCGGAATGCCGCTGCGCCGATAGAATTCTTTCTTGATGTGCGTGGTCGTGACCGTGAGAATGTCGCCGTTCCACTCTCCCGTCGAAAAGCCCATGTTGGTGTGCGGTACATAGTCGGGAGGATGAGAGCGGCCGTCCATCCAGATCGTCCGGTACTGCATGTATGTGCCGAGGTACTGATTGTAGGCAATGATTTCCTGTGTGGCCGGATCCTTTTCTTCCCAGATCCGGAACTGGAGCGGCCCGCGGTAAATATGAGGCAGATTGTAGGGCTGACACTGGTGCTCGAGGATCGCCACACGCGTAACGTCGAAACTCTCGGCGTACCGGCGGGCGGCATCGTTCATGGGAACGCCGGTGAAGTCGCCCTGGACGTCACCCGGAACCCGGTCTCCTTGATCCTCGTGATACCTGCCGGCCCACTCCCCGGAGATGTTAATCTGCGCAAATGCGGGGGCACCCACCAGCATGGCCAGAAACAAACAACCTAAAAATCCCGGGTAATTGACTCGGTACACTGTGTCCTCCGGTCCTTCGGCGGATTCTAACGCTACTCAGGGGCAACGTCCACATGTGATCAAGATTGGTAGTTGG
>QHXD01000063.1:5950-15795 GCA_003223895.1 Acidobacteriota bacterium | reverse complement strand
ATCAGGAAGCTGGTTTCAAAGTGATATTCGGGACCAAATCTGGTAAGCGCGGCAAACGACGTTGCGATCTTGATCACCGAAGCCGGATTGAATCCGACGTCGCTGTTCAGGTCCGCGTAGACCGTAGACGCGTCAAGGGACTCGATCAAAAGTCCCTGGGTGTCCAGCTTGTAACCCCGATGAGATAGATTGTTGAGATAATTCGTTTCGGAAACCGTGCTAAAGCGCGCTGGAACAACTGCTTGCACAGTGCCATTATGGTTGTCAGCATTCGAGATGGACTCTTGCGCCTGAATCGGCCAGAACAACAGAAGTATTAAACAGGTGGTGGAAAGTAGGTATTTCGTCATGAATGCGCGACAATTCTGCCAGAAAAATTCATAAAATTGAAGAGGTTCCGTGAATTTGACACAGTCTGTGCAAAGTATGCTGTATTTTTGACACCCTGTATTTCTCTACCAGAGAGAGAGCACTTATACGGTGAGAGGTACGGTTGCATGCTGATCATTAGTCGCAAGAAGGACCAGAAGATCATTGTGGCGGACGATATTGAGATCACCATATTAGAAGTCGGAAGAAATAGAGTCCGTTTTGGCATCAAAGCACCTAAACACATCCCAATCCATACTCGGCTTAAGACTTCGCCGGCTCCCGATCAACCAGCCGATGCCGGAGCAGTCGAGGCCAAGGCGTCACCTCTTGAGGGTCTGCCTGCCGCCGCCGGAATGCTTAAGAGGCGGTAGCGCCCTCGTGTAGAGCAACTTGCTTGCCACTTTCTCTTATCGGTTGAGAGCCCGCCGTCTTGACTTTAGTTGCCGTAACCTTTATAAGTTGCCGAGGCCAATGGCAACCAAAGCGAAAGCGAAACCTAAAGCGACGAAGAAAGCGGCAAGAGGCCCGGCATCGCGTGCTAAGTCCACTTCCAAAAAGGCGAAAACGGCGTCAAAGTCACGATCTAAGCCGGCTCCCAAGGTGGAATCCCGACGAACTTCAGTGGCAGCGGCGGTCCCTGCCCGCTCCACGTCGCCCGCACGAGTCCGGTCCAAACACTTCGCCAGCGCCGTACAAGCTTACGAAGCCGGTATCAAGTTGATGCACACCGAGGATTTCGAAAAAGCCATCAAGTGTTTCGAAGACCTCGTTACCGAGCACGCGGACGAACCGGAAATCCAGGAACGCGCCAAGGTTCTGATTCACGCCTGCGAGAAGAAGATTCAGGAACACGCCCGCACCGTCCTGCGGTCCGCCGACGATCATTACAATGTCGGCATTGCCGATCTGAATCGCCGCTCGCTCGAATCGGCTATCGAACATCTGCAACATGCATTGAAGCTGGCACCCAAAGCCGATCACGTCCTCTATGCTCTTGCCGCCGCAAACGCACTCCAGGGTAATCGCGAACAGGCGCTTCATCACCTGAAGCAAGCCATCCATTACCGGCCCGAGAATCGCTTTCAGGCTCTCCGTGACAGCGATTTCCAAATGCTTCAGGACGATGCAGAATTCAGACAACTGCTGACGCCAGCAGAAAAGTAGGACGCGTTTTTGGCGAACAAGAATCCGAAAAAACCCAGATTTGTTTCCATCGGCGGCGGCACGGGGCTGTCAACTCTCCTGCGCGGTTTGAAGAAGTGCGAGGCGGACCTCTCCGTCATCGTTACCGTCACTGACGACGGAGGAAGCTCCGGACGTCTTCGCGAGGAACTCGGCGTTTTGCCGCCGGGCGATATCCGCAACTGCATGATCGCCCTCTCCGAGGACGAACATCTGATGTCGCGCCTCTTCCGGTTCCGATTCAACAGCGACGGCGGACTTCACGATCACAGCTTCGGCAACCTGTTCCTGACAGCGTTGGCCGGTGTAACCGGAGACTTCGTAGAGGCCGTACGTCTGACGTCGGAAGTTCTCGCTATCAAGGGCGTGATTTATCCTGCGACCACTTCCAACGTGAGGCTCAGGGCAGAACTCGAAGACGGCAGTTGGGTTGAAGGTGAAACGCGTATCAGCGCCTCGGGACACCGCATCCGTCGCGTGAAGCTCAACCCGCCTGACGCGCATCCACTTCCGGCCGCGCTCGCGGCGATTGAGTCTGCGGACGTGATCACCATCGGACCGGGTTCCCTATACACGAGCCTGATTCCGAACATGCTCGTGAAAGAAGTGATCAGCGCAGTACGAGCATCGCGCGCGACAAAGATATATATTCAGAACATCATGACCCAACCGGGAGAGACGGATCGCTATTCGGCTGCGGACCACGTCCAGGCGCTGGCCGAACACTGTGGCGGCGTCCTGTTTCCAAACGTCCTGCTCAACAGCGCCGCGCCATCCTCGAGCATCCTCAAACGGTACGATGAGGAACACGCGGCCCTCGTGAACGTCGACCGCGATCGGCTGCAGGCGTTGGGCCTGAACACCGTGGAACGCGATTTGCTCGCTGAAGATGGAGTCATCCGCCACTGTCCGGATCGTCTTGCAAAGGCTGTTTTCGAGATGGCTCAACTGTAGGGGCGCTCTATGAGCGCCCTCGGCGGTCATAGAGCGCCGCTACAGCAGGGAAAGTTGCGATGGAAAATCTTCGAGTCCTGATTCTTGCTGCAGGCAAGAGCACCCGCATGAAATCCAAATACGCCAAGGTCCTGCATCGGGCCGGCGGAGCGGCCCTGATTGAGCATGTCGTTCGTACGGCACGCTCCATATCGATGGACATTTCCATCGTCGTCGGACATTCGGCGGAAAAAGTCAGGGCCCTGGTTCCGGAAGCAAAATTTGTCGATCAGAGAGAACAACTCGGAACCGGCCACGCCGTCCTCTCCGCTCGCCAGACCTTTTCGGATTATCTCGGACACGTACTCGTGCTGCCCGGCGACGTTCCGTTAATCGGCGCGGAAACCCTCGAAGCATTCCTTAAATTCCATCGTGATGGCGGGTTCCCGGCTTCCGTTCTGACGGCTGACGCGCCGAATCCGAGCGGTTATGGCCGGATCGTTCGGCGCAACAATAATGAAGTGGACTCGATCGTCGAGCACCGCGACGCCAGTCCCGAAGTCCGGAAGATTCCGGAGATCAATTCGGGCATTTACGTCTTCAACGCGCCGGTACTGTTTGAATCCCTGACCAGGATCCGAAACAACAATGCGCAGGGTGAGTACTACCTCACCGATGTGATCGGTATTCTTGTGAGCCAGCAGCAGAAGGTCGGGGCATTCAAGGTGTCGAATGTCGAAGAGATTCTGGGAATCAACACGCGCCAGGAGCTTGCGCATGTGGATCGGGTGATGCGGCGGCGAAAGTGCGATTCGCTGATGACGGATGGTGTCACGATCATGGATCCGGACAGCACGTTCATCGATGTGGACGTCCAGATCGGCCCGGATACGATCATCTACCCATCCGTGCAGATCCAGGGACAAAGTGTGATTGGCGAAGAGGTAACCATTCATTCGAACAATCGCATCACCAATTCGCGCATCGGTTCATACACTGTCATGCTGGAAGGCTGCGTGATTGTGGACAGCTCGCTCGGTGAACATGTGTACATTGGGCCATATGCCCATCTCCGCCCGGGTTCCCAGTTGGGCGACCGCGTGAAGGTCGGGAACTTTGTCGAGATCAAGAAATCCACGCTGGGCGACGGATCGAAAGCGCCCCACCTCTCGTATCTGGGAGACGCCACGATCGGCAAGAACGTTAATGTCGGCGCGGGCGTGATCACCTGTAACTACGACGGCGTCAGCAAACACCCCACCATCATCGAAGACGGCGCATTTATCGGCACGGATTCTCAGTTAATCGCGCCCGTCCGCATCGGCAAAGACGCGTACGTCGGCGCCGGCTCATCTATAACAGAGGATGTACCTGACGAATCTCTTGCCATCGCCCGTGGCCGTCAGGTCGTGAAAGAGGGCTGGGTCCGGCAGCGTAAGAAGAAGTAGACTTATGGCATGTGTGGCATATTTGGCTACATCGGCCCTCGTGATCCTGTGCCCATCATTATGGGCGGCCTCAAGTCGCTCGAATATCGCGGATACGACTCCGCGGGAATCGCCATCATTCAGGATCAGAACCTCCAGGTCCGCCGTTGCTCGGGCAAGCTGAAGAACCTCGAAGAGCTGCTGGCGAAGCAACCCATTACCGGCCAGTTCGGACTGGGCCACACCCGCTGGGCCACCCACGGCCGTCCTACGGAAGAGAACGCGCATCCGCATCGGGATTGCAAAGGCCGGATCGTGGTCGCCCACAACGGCATCATTGAGAACTACCTTCCCTTAAAGCGAAAGCTCATCGAAGAAGGCCACAAGTTCACCACTGAGACGGATACCGAGGTGATCGCTCACCTTATCGAGAAGCACTTCGACGGAAGTCTCGAGCAGGCGGTTTTGAAAGCGCTGACTCAAATGAAAGGCCTGTTCGCCTTTACGGTAGTGTCCGCCGACGATCCCCAAAAGATCGTCGCCGTGCGCGAGGGCGCGCCCCTCATCGTAGGCAGTGTCGAGGGTGAGGGCTTCGTGGCTTCCGACATTCCCGCGGTTCTTCCCTACACGCGATCGATCCTGTTCCTCGACGAACACGAGGTTGCAGTCGTCTCACGCGACGGTATCCGCCTTTTTGATTCTTCCGGCAAGCCGCGCACGCCGAAGTTCCAGCACATCACGTGGGATCCGATCATGGCCGAAAAGGGCGGCTACAAGCATTTCATGCTCAAGGAAATCTACGAGCAGCCGACGGCCATCAGCAATACCGTTCTCGGCAGATTTTCGCTCGATACCAATACTGTCCACCTCGAGGATGTCGCTTTCAGCAACGACGAGTGGAAGAGTTTCCGAAATGCCCGAATTCTTGCCTGCGGGACGAGCTGGCATGCCGCCGTCGCGGGAAAGTACATGATCGAATCGCTGGCTCGCTTGTCGGTCGAAGTGGACTATGCGAGTGAATATCGATACCGCAATCCGGTCATCCCGCCGGACACGCTCTTTATCTTCATTACACAATCCGGCGAAACGGCCGACACCGTGTTCGCCCAGCGCCAGGTTCGTGATACCGGGTCCAAAATCCTGACGATCACCAATGTTGTCGGCTCGATGACCACGCGCGTAGCGGATGCCGTTCTCTACACCCGTGCGGGGCCGGAAATCGGCGTGGCTTCGACGAAGGCTTTCACGACGCAGCTTGCGTGCCTGTACCTGGTCGCGCTTCATCTCTCGAAGCTGCACGGTACACTGTCCGAAGCGGAAATGCGCAAAGCGCTCACGGACCTCGTCGAATTACCTCACAAGATGGAGATCATCCTCGAAAATGCAAAGCACATCGAGGAGATGTCGAAGGCACTGTTCCGTCATCGGGATTTCTTATTCCTGGCACGCGGCATCCATTTCCCGATTGCGCTCGAAGGCGCGCTTAAATTGAAGGAGCTTTCGTATATCCACGCGGAAGGCTATCCGGCCGGAGAAATGAAGCATGGGCCCAATGCGCTCATCGACGAAAACCTGCCGGTTGTGTTCCTTGCGGCGTACGACCCCGAGTCGCCGGATTCGCACCAGCGCTATGAGAAAGTCCTCAACAACATCAGAGAAGTGAAGTCGCGCGACGGAATCATCGTTTCGGTCGGGAATGAAAATGAGAACGACCTGATCGAGAGCTCCGATCACTTCATTCCACTTTCGCCGACGAACGAATATCTGCTGCCCATACTCGAAGTCATCCCCCTTCAGTTGCTGGCTTACCACTGCGCCGTCCGCCGCGGCTGCGATATCGACCAACCTCGCAATCTGGCGAAGAGCGTTACGGTAGAATGAGCCACAAAAGGCACAGAAAGCACAAATCTTGTGCCTTCTGTACTACAAGAATGTAAAACTTTTTTTTGACAAAGTTTTTCGTGGGTGAGCGAAGATCGTGAGGCGAGGGTGTTCCCCTCCTGGTACAGGAGGGGTGACTGCGCCATCAAGAAAAAGATCCCTTCCGAAGCGCGCAGACGGGGTGGTCGCTCACACGAAATGTTTCGCCGAACTGACCACCCCGGCCGCGCCTTCAAAAGGTGGCTTCGCGGCATTTTCTTGATGGCGCGTCCACCCCTCCTGGTATAGGAGGGGAACACCCTCGCCTGAGCCCATTTCGATATTTGGTTGCGGCTCTGCCGCGTTATGCGTTTTGTGGCTAAAAGATATCTATGGAATTATCGAAGCTTCTCAATCCGCAACAACTCGAGGCTGTTCAAGCATCCGAAGGTCCCGTCCTTATTCTTGCCGGGGCCGGGAGCGGCAAGACGCGAGTGATCACGTACCGCGTGGCTCACCTGATCGAAATGCGAGATGTTCGTCCGGAGCACATCCTGGCGGTCACGTTCACCAACAAGGCCGCCGACCAGATGAAGTTCCGCGTCAAAAACCTGCTTCGCGCCGCGCGATCCGGCGACCCATTGATCTCGACCTTTCACTCGCTCTGCGTACGCATTCTGCGCCGCGAGATCGAGGCCTTGAATTACTCGCGAGACTTCACGATCTACGATGAAGCCGATCAGCTTCAGGTCGTGAAGGCTGCGTCCAAAGATCTGAAAGTGGACGAGCGCCTCATCACGCCGAAGACGATTTTGTCCCGCATAAGCCACGCGAAGAATCATGGAAAGACCGCGCAGAACCTGCTCGACGAATCATGGGAGCCGTCGTGGGAATACACGGCCAACGTGTTCAATGAGTACGAGAAACGTCTTCGAAAATCGAACGCACTCGATTTCGATGATCTGCTGATCAAGGCGGTGGAGTTGTTCGACAAGTTCCCGCAGGCCGCGGAGAGATACAGCACGCGCTTCGAGTACGTCATGGTGGACGAATACCAGGACACGAACCGCATGCAATACCGGCTGATCCGCCACTTGAATCGGCTGCACGACAATATCTGCGTGGTCGGAGACGAAGATCAGTCCATATATAGCTGGCGCGGGGCCGACATCCAAAACATCCTCTCGTTCGAAAAGGACTACCCGCGTGTCCGGATCATCAAGCTCGAGCAGAACTATCGTTCGACCAAGACCATTCTTGCCGCGGCCGGCGCAGTGGTTGCGCATAACGAAATGCGCAAAGGCAAAACGCTGTGGACGCAGAATCCATCCGGCGAGTTGATCACGTACATGGAAGCAGCCGATGCGGAAGAAGAGGCGATGTATGTCGCCGAGCGGATTCTCTATCACCAGAAGGCGGATCCCGCCGGCCGGATCGCGGTGTTGTATCGTACGAACTTCCTGTCTCGCGTGCTCGAGGAGAAGCTGCGCCGGTACAACCTGAAATACAAGATCGTGGGCGGCTTTAGTTTTTACGAGCGGGCGGAAATCAAGGACATGATCAGTTACCTGACGGTCTCATTGAATCCGCACGACTCGGTGAATCTGCTTCGTGTACTCAACACTCCGCCTCGCGGTATCGGCAAAACGACAATCGATATGCTGGAGGAACTCGCCGTCGAGCGCGGCACATCGATCTGGGGTGCAATTGCGATTGCCATTCAGGAGGCGCGCATCGCGATCCGAACCATTCGATCTCTCGAGATGTTTTACAAAATGGTGGAGGAGTTCGTTCAATCGGCGGAGGAACTGTCGAATTCCGCCTTGCTCGAGAGAATCATCCATTCGACGAAGTACCTCGAGATGCTTCAGGAAGAGGGAACGGAGGAGTCGGAGGGCCGCATCGAAAACATTCGCGAGCTTCTCACCGCAGCCGAAGAAAGTCACGAGCGAGGCGAGAAACTCCGCGAGTTTCTGGATCACGCCGCACTCGTTTCCGATCAGGATGCCTACGACGAGCGCTCGCCGATTTCTCTCATGACGCTGCACACCGCCAAGGGCCTCGAGTTTCCGGTCGTCCTTATCATGGGTCTGGAAGACGGCCTCTTTCCCCACAGCCGTTCCATCATGGAAGCGCCTCAACTCGAGGAAGAGCGGCGGCTGTTTTATGTCGGTATGACTCGCGCCGAGCACAAACTCTACCTCAGTTCAGCACGGTACCGGCGCTACTTCGGCAACATGGATCAACAGGTCTCGGAGCCGTCGCGTTTCTTGGCGGAAGTTCCCCAGGAACTTGTTGAAGAAGTCGGCCAGCGGCGCCGCAAGCCTTCGATGAAGTTCGAAGGTACGAGCTATGACACGGTCGACGCCGTCATGAAAATTCTTGGGGGCGGCGAAAAGAAGTCCGCGCCCGACTTCAAGCCCCCGCCTCCCAGGAAAGCGGGCGGAACCTGGACACTCGGCACGCGCGTCAAACATGCCAAATACGGCTACGGCACAATTCTTCGCACCGAGGGCTCCGGCGACGACCTCAAGCTCACCGTCAGCTTCATCAACCACGGGCTGAAGAAAATGATCGCCAGGTATGCCGAACTTGAAATTGTGTAAGGAGGGAGGAAATGAAGTATTTGATGTTGCGGAAGAGCGACCGCGAGGCGCTCGTGAGCGGACTTTCAGCGATGCCGGACTTCCTGACGAAGGCATTCCACTCATTGTCGGAAGAGGAAGCGAAGAAACCGGGGCCGGCCGACACTTTTTCTCCCGTTCAGCAATGCTGGCATCTGGCAGACCTTGAAGATGAGGCGTTCGGGGTAAGAATTCGGAGACTGCTTCGTGAAGAGAGCCCCGAACTTCCTGATTTCGACGGCGCACGTCAGGCTGTGGAACGAGACTACAACACGAAATCGCTTGCTGCGGGAATCCTGGCATTCAACAACGCGCGCGCTACCAATCTCGAAATATTGCGCTCAGTGACGCTGGAGCAATGGAACCGAACTGGCAGTCAGGAAGGCGTCGGCAAAGTCTCTCTTTGCGATATTCCCGTAATGATGGCCGAGCACGACGCAGCGCACCGCCATGAGATCGAGGCGTGGCTCGGCCAATTTTCCGATTCATAGTGGGTCAAGCGCCGGGTGCTGTTACCACCGCCGGAGATATCCCAGTGACAATCCAAGCGTCGCCGGAAGGAATTCCTGGAAGCCGTTGCGCAAAGCAGAAATCTGCACGGCCACTGGGTTTCGGCTCCACGAACCGCAGCGGCTTCGGGCGCTATCTGAACACCTCAAGAAGCCGGAAAATGTTGCGTATTGGGTACTCACCGATGCGAAGGAGCTGGCCGGTGTCATCAATATTAGCGAGATCGTTCGTGGTGTTTTCCGGTCGGGCTATCTGGGCTACTATGCTTTCTCGCCGCACAGCGGACGTGGGTATATGACACAAGGACTTCGGGCTGTGATCTCGCTCGCGTTTCGTCGCCTCCGGCTGCATCGGCTGGAAGCCAACATTCAGCCGGACAATGACGCTTCTCGCCGCCTTCTTCAACGGCTCGGATTCAGATGTGAAGGGTTTTCACCGCGATACTTGAAGATTGCGGGTCGCTGGCGCGATCACGAAAGATGGGCGGTGACCGTGGAAGAATGGTCATCGCAAAACACGCGACCAGGGAGGTGACCATGTTTTGCCCCCAATGCAAAGCGGAATATCGCGCCGGATTCATTCGGTGTTCCGACTGTGACGTGGAACTGGGCCTCCCGTGAACGCTTCAGGATTGCTCCGGCAAAATTGCCCGTGCTCATTCAGGGCGAGAGCGGAACAGGCAAAGAGTTGGTGGCGAGGGCGGTTCATGCCAACAGTCCTTATTCCAACGGTCCGTTTGTGGCCGTGAACTCTGCTGCGCTCTCGGAAAACCTGGCGAAAAGCGAATTGTTCGGCCATGAGCGAGGGTCGTTCACGGGAGCCGTGGCACAGCAGAAAGGATGTTTTGAGCTCGCGAACAACGGAACACTCTTTCTCGACGAGATCGGTGAGCTCAATCCTTCCGTCCAGGCAATGCTCCTTCGCGTCCTCCAGACGT
>QHXD01000063.1:2709-5760 GCA_003223895.1 Acidobacteriota bacterium | reverse complement strand
CTGGCCCGGCAATGTTCGCGAGCTGCAGCATACGATGCAACAAGCCGTCGTGCTTCGTTCCGCAGACATGATCCGTCTTCAGGATCTACCGGAGGAGATAGTCGCCTCTACGCCGACACAGTCCGGAATGAAACTACGGCCGCTCAAGGAAGTCATGTGGGAAAAGAAACGCGAGTACGTCGCGTATGTCGTCAAGCCTGTCGAAGGAGACTACAAGCTGGCCTCAAACCTGCCGGGCATTCCCGCAAAAGGCTTTCACAGCCTCCTGCGCCGCCTCAACCTGCGCCACCTGCCGTAATCCGCGCTAATCCAGTGCCAATCGGAACGCTCTGCCTTTGACGGTCCTGTAGGTGGAGAATCCGCGCCGGTCCAATGTCAAAATGTCGGTAGTTCCGGGGGAGGACCTCTATTTTCGGCTCAAAGTGTTGTGGATGAGAACACCCGCCTTGCGCGAGCGCCGTGAGGACATTCCCATTCTGGCTCGCCATTTCGCTTCCGGTCCGCAAATGAGACGGGACCATTGGGCAGTTCTGAGACGAAGTACATCACTTCGCCGACTACGGCGCCTGTAGTGATGAGCTGACCCTTGAGATTATCAAGGAAGTCAGCGACATCCGCGTGACCGGGATCTTTGCGGTCGAGATAAGAAACAAAGGGACCCGTATCGATGAGGCAAGTCCTCATCGCCAATTGCGTTCTTTGATACGGCGCCGCACCGGATCCTTCGCGTCGGGTATGTTGAGGATGCCTTTGAGATGGGCGATTTTGCGGCTCAGCGACTGTTCTTCCAGCCCTTTGTCGATCAGCTCGCGAACGACTTCAGATCTTGTTTTTCTTAAAGCCCGGGCGCGGCGTGTGAGCGCCTGATCCTGATCTTTATTGAGCCGTATCGTGAGCGTTTTTTCCATATCGGCAATTGTAACACGCGTGTAATACAAAAAGCGGATGAGACCCAACCTTGTGCCTGTTGTGCCTGTTGTGCCTTTTGTGGTTTCTTTTATCTACGAAACGGTCCAAAAGCTCGGAGGAGTCCAGTTGAATACCAGAGAAGCGCTGGCTTTCATCAAACGTCATGGCGTTGTGCTGCAGTCCGCGCGGGGTCCGGTTCCCAGCCTGGCGGAGGCGATTGCAGGCGGTCCCATTCGAGGCAGCTGGTGGGGACACCCGAAAGGCCGATCGATTTACAGCGCAACACAAGCCGTCTGTGAGAGCCCTGATATTCTGGTGTGCAAGTTGATCGACGGCAAGATCACTTATGTCCATCGAAGGCTTTGGCCGGCCCTGGCAAAGCTTGCGTCGCGTTTCCAACCCGAGCAATTGGCACAGGTGTGGGACGAGCACACAAAAAGCGGCGCGCACGTGTCGAGGAATAAACCATTCCCGATGTGGGTACCTGGCGAGATCCTGCGAGAGGCAGAGGCGCTGTCTGTGAGCGAAGCAGAGAAAGCTCTCGCGCCGTTTTTGCCGGCGCGGCCGAAGCCGTAAAAGAGTTGAAATACTCAAGACCTGCCTGGACAGTTATAAGAATGCCTGCAACGCTTTTCCCGATACCTGCCGGGTCACCCGTCAAAAACTTCCGAGCCCTGGTGGCCCGCTATCCAGTCTTCGAATTGATACTGAAGCGATGAGTTGGGTCAGAGGAAACCGATCCGGTATCCGTGAGAAAAAGTCCTAGGAAGTCCCCATCCTGATGTGCTAGCGTTTTGTGAGACCCTCAGCACGGATGCTCCGGGCACCTTTGGCCGGGACAAGCGCTGTGCAGTAATTCATCAGCGGCTCGGCAAAAAACCAAGGATAGACATACTCAATTTCGTTCAGATGTAACGGTGGCGTATTGCGTCCGGGACGGAGCATTTCCGTCGCTGCGACGCTTACGTTGGGAGTTTATGGACGACATACCCGCTCCAAGCTTGGGAGTCGCAGCGTGCTTAGCTCCACAGCCAGCACCAGAGCGCGCCGCTTGCGACTGGTCTCGTCCTGATGTACGAGGCAAGTTTCTATGGGTCGCGAACGAGAAATTTTACGTGCGCGGGGTAACCTATGGACCTTTTCAACCGGACGGCTCCGGCGACACGTACCCCGCGCCAGAAAGCGTGAAGCGGGACTTTGGTCTCATGGCGGCGCATCGCATAAATGCGATCCGAACGTACAACGCTCCTCCCCGATGGCTGCTGGATCTTGCACAACAGCATGGATTGCGTGTCATGGTGGGACTACAGGGAGAGCGGCACTTTGCGTTTCTCGAGGATTCCAAGGCAATCCAGGAAATCAAGCACCAGGTGACGACCGGCACTCGCCGCTGCGCCGGTCATCCCGCTGTTCTCTGCTATACGATCGCCAATGAGATTCCTGCGCACATTGTGCGGTGGTACGGAGCGCGCCGCATCGAGCGATTCATACAGGATCTCTTCAGCATGGCGAAGAATGAGGATCCGGAAGGTCTGTTCACGTATGCAAACTATCCCACGACCGAGTACCTGGATCTGCCGTTTCTGGATCTTGTGTGCTTCAACGTGTTCCTCGAGTCCCAGGCTCACTTTGAAGCGTATCTCGTGCGGTTGCAGAATCTCGCTGGCGACCGTCCGCTGATCATGTCGGAAGTTGGTCTGGACAGCCGCCGCAACGGCGAACCGGCCCAGGCCGAAACGCTCAACTGGCAGACACGGACGGCGTTCGCGATGGGTTCTGCGGGGGTCTTCGTCTTTTCCTGGACGGATGAGTGGCATAACCGGGGCGATCATGTTGAAGAGTGGGATTTCGGAATCACCGACCGGAAACGCACGCCAAAGCCCGCACTGAAACTGCTCCACGAGGCGTTTGCAGAAGTGCCGTTCTCCTTGCACACTCCCTGGCCGCGCGTATCTGTGGTGGTCTGTTCATTCAATGGAAGCCGCACTATCCGCCAGTGCCTGGATGGGCTTCAAAAAGTATGTTATCCGGATTTTGAGGTCATTGTTGTCAACGACGGATCGACGGATGGAACAGGAGAAATCGCTCTTCAGTACAACGTACGTCTTATCCAGACGGAAAATCGCGGTTTGAGCTCTGCCC
>QHXD01000063.1:0-2702 GCA_003223895.1 Acidobacteriota bacterium | reverse complement strand
TGGCGGCGGCCACCCGAGAAATCGTTGCGTATCTTGACGACGATGCTTGCCCGGATCCGAACTGGCTCAGCTATCTGGTGGATACGTTTCAGAAGATGAATTGTGCGGGTGTAGGCGGTCCCAACATTCCGTTTCCCGATGATGGAGACGTCGCGGCCTGCATCGCTCACACTCAGGGACGGCCCACTCACGTTCTTCTCTCTGACCGGGAGGCGGAACACATTCCCGGCTGCAATATGGCCTTTCGAAAGGATTGCCTTCAGGCCATCGGCGGCTTTGACACGCAATTCCGAGTGGCCGGCGACGATGTGGATGTCTGCTGGCGGCTGCAAAATTCCGGTGGAAAGTTGGGCTTCAGTGCGGCGGCCATGGTCTGGCATCACTGCCGAAATAAACTGCGCGCGTTTTGGAAGCAACAAGTCGGCTACGGCAAGGCGGAAGCAATGCTGGAAAGAAAATGGCCGGAAAAATATAATTCCGCGCGCCGGGTCGCCTGGGGAGGACGAATTTACAGCAATGGATTGCTGCGTCCGGTTTCCTGGATGCGCGGCCGGATCTATCACGGAACGTGGGGCACGGCCGGCTACACCCGGCTCTATCACCCGCCGCTTGGACTGCTGGACTCCCTGCCTGCCGCGCCGGAATGGCTTCTGACGAATGTCATTCTGGCGTGGCTCTCGCTGGTTGCGTACTTTTGGGGCTGGCTCCAGCTCGCAGTGCCATTGCTCTTTCTCGCCGTGGCCTCGGGTCTGATCGCAGGCACCGCCCGCGCGTCTCGCGCCCGCTTTTCCCCTTGCCCACGGGGCCGTTTCGGACGCTTACGGCTGCAATGCCTCACTGCTCTATTACACGTGCAGCAGCCGCTGGCCCGCCTGTGGGGACGCCTGAGGTATGAGATCGGTGTCTGCCGTCATCACAGCAAGGTGGGCTTGCGACTGCCTCTGCCCTGCAAGTTCCGGCTTTGGACTGAAAAAAGAGAGGACTCGATCGAATGGCTTCGGGCAATCGAATCTTCAGTTCGCGCCCATGGCATCGTCGTGCGGCGGGGAGGTGACTACGATGCCTGGGATTTGGAAGTCTGCGGCAACGTTTTCGGAAATACCCGGATCCGCCTCGTAAGCGAAGAGTACGGCGCCCGCAAACAAATGGTGCGGGTTCATGCATACCCCAGGTTCGCTTTTCTGCCTTTCGTATTGATCGGCACACTTGTTTTGTTGTCAGGCGTGGCGGCCTTGGATCACGCCTGGGTTGCCGCCGCGGCGTTGGGCACCTTCTCGGTGACACTCGGAGTGCTCGCCTATCAAACCCTCGGAGTGGTAACGGCCACCGTGCGGCGCTCCCTGACGACACTCGGATTTGGGGAATCCTGATGACGAGGGGTACAGGCGACATGACCGACAGATTCTATTCCGTCATATACACGCTCAGTGGGTTCGCGATCGCCCCGATGCTGGTTCTCGCCCAGAGCCCTGTGATCCTGACGGGTGTCGTCGAGGACGAGAGCGGAGCCGCTGTCGCGGGTGCAAAAATAGCGCTGGTGCAACAGATCTCCAGTCAAACGGAGGAAACTACCTCTGGAGAGACTGGCAGCTTCAGGTTCGAAGACCTCTCACCGGGCAACTACCTGCTGAAAGCAGAGGCCAGCGGGTTCGATCCTTATGAAGAGGTTCTGACCATCCGCTCCCAGGAGACGAAGCCTTTCACGATCAAGTTGAAGGTCGGCTCTGTCAAAGCACAAGTGACGGTGACACTGGATGATGAAGATGAGGTCTCCACGTCCGAAAGCAACACGTCTTCGATGAGAATTAGTAATGATCTGCTTGGCGCCTTGCCTACGGATGCCGAGGACGTTGTGCCGCTGCTTGACAGATTCATTTTCCCGGGAGCCCGGAGCGCGGAAGGGACCGCTATTCTTGTGGACGGAGTAGAAGTTGCGGAAATGGATATGCCTTCCGCCGCAATCTCGAGGATCCGGATCAACCGGAACCCGTATTCCGCTGCGTACCAGAGTCCCGGAACCGGGAGGGTTGAGGTCAGCACCAAACGCGGGCACCGAAGTCATTATGAAGGGAGTCTTGCAATTTACGCGAGGAACTCTCTGTTCGACGCGAGGAATGCGTTTGCCAAGTCCACTCCCGATTCGGATCGGCGCCTCGTGCAGGCGAAATTTGGGGGCCCGCTCCCTGGCCGCCGCTCGTCGTTCAATGTCGCCGCCGAGCGCTTGATGAATAATGAAAGCGCAGTAGTGAATGCCCTCACGCTTTCCGGCCCTTTCACGATGAACGTGCCCACACATGAGCGGCGCTATCGCACTTTCACACGGGTTCAGTGGTGGCCGACCGAGCTTCATACGCTGTACGCAACTTATGACTTCAAAGACAAATCGCGCGAGAACGATAAACTGGGAGGTTTCAATCTCCCTGAGCAGGGAATACGCACGAGCGAATTTGGGCACAGAGCGACGTTGAGGGACACCGTGCTATTTTCCAGGAACGTGCGTAACGAGCTGTTCTTCACATTCCAGAAGGAAGAGCAGCGCTCGGGCAGTCCGGCCACAGCGCCGGCCATTCTCGTCAAAGAGGCTTTTACTGGCGGACCTTCGCAATCATTCGGCCGCGAGAAGAAAGAGACTTTCGACCTCGCGGATACCCTGACCCGCGCTCGCGGGAGGCATTCGTTTGTGTTCGGCGGCCGGTTTCGGA
>QHXD01000872.1:3176-5620 GCA_003223895.1 Acidobacteriota bacterium | reverse complement strand
CGAACTTGGCGATAAAGGCATCCTGAGCCGTGGCGTTTGCAGCTTGAATGGCGTTGACGACGGGGAAATTTGTGGAACTAACCAGGCCCGCAATGTAGATATTGCCTGCGGCATCGACTGCCAATCCCACAGCCGCGTCGGCCTCGAGGCCGCCGAGATAAGTCGAGAAAATAAGAGTGCGGCCGTCCGGCGTCCACTTCGAGACGAACGCATCGCGATTGCCGCCAATAAAGCTTTGAGTCGCGTTGACGGAAGGAAGGTCAAAAGACGAGGTGTAACCGCCCACATAAATGTTTCCGTCGCGATCCAACGCGATACCCGTTCCGCTGTCCGTATCAGACCCACCGAAAAACGTTGAGAAAACGAGAGATTTTCCATCCGGAGCAAACCGCGTGATAAACGCCTCCAGGCCGCCGGAGGTGCCGGCGGGGAGAGCCTGGTGAGGATTCACGGTTGGGAACAGAACGGAGGCCGTATAGCCTGTAATGTAGGCGCCGCCGGCGTCGTCTACGGCAACCCGGGTGGCCTCGTCAGACCCTTCCCCACCGATAAGCGTCGAATACTCGAGGGCGCTGCCCGCCGCATTCACCTTGAAGAGGAATGCGTCATCAGTTCCACCTTTGAACTCGGCTTGAAAAGCATTGACGAAGGGAAAGTCCCGCGATGTGGTGTAACCGGTGACGTAGGCGCTCCCGGCCCGATCTACTGCGATACTCAATGGCTGGTCAATCCCGATTCCACCCACATACGTTGAATAGACAACAGCGCCGCCTGCCGACACTTTGGTAACGAAAGCGTCGTTCAGGCCTCCGACAAGGGAGCGCTGCAACGGACTCACGGTTGGAAAGTTCGTGGAAGACGTAGAACCGGTGACATACGCGTTGCCCACAGTGTCCACAGCCACGCCAAACCCCTGGTCATCGGCCGATCCACCCAGAAAGCTCGAAAACAGGATTGCGTTGCCGGCACTATTCAGCTTGAGCAGGTAGGCGTCGAGCCCCCCGCCGCGAGTTTTTTGAAATGCATTCACGAGTGGAAAATCAGGAGAAGACGTAAAGCCAGTTACGTATGCGTTCCCCGCCGCATCGATAGCGATGCTGTGACCTTCGTCATTCGCAGATCCGCCGAAGTAAGTCGAATAGATGACGGTTGTTCCTTTGGGATCCAGTTTCAGAATAAAACCGTCCATCAGACCCGCATTGGCACCTGTCGTACCGCCGACGATCAGAAGATCCGTTGAAGTGGTTCGGCCTGTCACATACGCGTTGCCCGCCGGATCAACGGCAATCGCATTCGCGTAATCCACCGTACCGGTTCCGCCGAAGTAGGTGGAATAGACGAGAACGGGATCGATGATCAACGGCTTTGTGGAATCGTAGGAAGCAACCTTGAAACCGACCCGGTGTTTGCCCCGAAGAACGTAACCGCCGTCGACTGGAATCCGCCCGGCATCGCCCTCCTGGTATATCGCCGGCTTCTTTTGAAGAATCCGGCCGCCAGGAGTCTTAAGGACGAGCTGGCCGTCGCCGTCGATCTCCAGGCCGCGTATACCATCGAAGCGGAGTTGAATCTGGTCCGGCCTGGAGCCGGGTGCAATCACGAAGTCGTATTCGAGCTGCCGCTGATTCCCGTGGTAAACGAGATCCACTCCCGGATAAACATCGGCGTACTGAACCCGTGCGTAACTGGGAATGTCTCGACGCCACGCAGCCGGATTGTTCCCCTTTAGATAATGGCTCTTGCCTGAAAGCTGGTCGATCCCGGTTATCGTGGGTCTTTCGCTTTGGCCAACAAGCTTCATCCTGACCGTAGCCGGTTTTGGCTCAGCCAGCTGGAGAATCGCCTCCTCGTTCGTCAGAAAGAACCCAAACCCCGGACCGCGCGAAAGAAATTTTACGCGTTTGTCGGCTTGCCCCAGATTGGCTTCGAAGTTGAGTGGAATCTTGCCGTAGTCGCGGTCCGCTGCCCGGGCGGGAGATACGGCAAGTAATGAGATACACAAGAAAAATAAAGACTTAAACGTCATCATTCACCATATGGAAGGTGTTAGACCGGCGAAAACTTTAAATGCTAGCGTTTTGGGAGAGGCGCTGCAAGGGGTTAGGGGTAATTCGGGGAAGAATGACAAGTGACAATTGAACAGTGAACATTGGCAAAGCTTTGTCAATGTTCACTGTTCAATGTTCAATTGTCACTTGTGCTTGCCCCCGCGTTCATCCCCGGTCGGCCGCGAAGCGGTAACCGAGCCCGTGAACGGTCAGAATGAATTGAGGATGACGCGGATGAGGTTCGAGCTTCTGACGCAGCCACGCAACATGCACATCGACTGTACGCGTGAGCGGCATCGCGTCGTAACCCCATACAGCATTCAACAACTCGTCGCGGGACAGGGTCAGGCCCCGATGCTCGAGGAAATACCGAAGGAGCTTGAACTCGCGCGCGGA
>QHXD01000872.1:0-3029 GCA_003223895.1 Acidobacteriota bacterium | reverse complement strand
TCCATCATCTCGAAGGGTTTGGTCAGGTAGTCGTCCGCGCCCAGCTTCAGGCCTATAACCTTATCCACGACCAGACTCTTTGCCGTCAACATCAGGACAGGTGTCTTGATCCCTCGCTGCCGGAGATCGCGGCAAACGTCGAGGCCGCTGCTATGGGGCAGCATGAGGTCGAGAATGATGAGATCAAAATGTTCCGCGACAGCGCGCCCGAAACCTGCATCTCCCTCGGAGACCGCTTCCACGAGATATCCTTCGCTGCTCAGGCGGTCCGTCAGTGTCATGACGAGGCCGTGTTCGTCTTCAACGAGAAGAATCTTTCTAGCCTGCATACGGTTTGTAAATAATTAGCCGCGGATTACGCGAATTACGCGGATGGGCGCGCAGTATCTTCGGACGGCCGGGAATACCGAGTGATGGCGCGCCCATCCGCGTAATTCGCGTAATCCGCGGCTAAATCTTGCTTTGACGCTAGACATCCTGTGGAAGAACAATCCGGAAGGACGAACCTTGTCCGGAGGTGCTTGTGACGCTCACCGACCCTTTCTGGGCTTCCACGATCTTTTGCACCAGGCTCAAACCCAGGCCGCTTCCATCAATCTGCGCGTCGACGACATCCTGGCCGCGATAAAACGGCTCGAAAATGTGCGGCAGGTCCTTGGAGGCAATGCCGGCCCCCCTGTCATCAACAGTGATGCACACTTCCGCCGGCGTCGCCCAGGCGCGGATGCCAATCCACCTGTTCGTTCCGCCGTATTTCAACGCGTTGCTGACAAGGTTTTGCAGGGCACGGACCAGCGCCGGTTTGTCGGCCTGGACCAACGGTATTCCGGCTGCGACGTCCGTGTCCACACTGAAGCCCTGCTCTCGAATTTGGGATTCTGAAAGATCGAGTGCGTCCTCGATTACCTCGCTGATATCCGTTGGACGAAACTTGTAGGTCCTGCGCTCGGACTGGATTCCTGCGAAATCGAGAACCTGTTCGATCATCTGGGTCAACCGCCGCCCCTCGTCTCGAACGACAACACCGTATTGTCGCGCTTGCGCAGGATCGACAACGAGTCCGTCTGCAAGGTTTTCACCCGCCGAACAGATCACGGCCAGAGGCGTGCGCAACTCGTGACTCACCGAGGAAGCGAATTCGATCTGCTGCCGTGCCAGGCGTTGCGCCCGATTCGTATAGATCACAATCATCGCCATGCCCAGCGCCAGCAGCAGCAGGATGCCGGAGCTGATTGCCAGATTTCGGCGCCGCACCTGGGCGATGGCCGCGTCCACCGAGCCCGCACGGTGTGTTACCACAAGCTGCCATGCGCCCTGCTCTTCATCGAACACGGCTCCCGTTGAGGCCTGACCAGCTACCGAAAAAGCGTGCTCCATACGGAACCAATATGTTTTTACTCCGGGATTTGCATGTATTGCGATGCCCGGCGTACCGGCAACTGCAACCTCCGGCGGATAGAGCGAGAAGAAATTCGTCGAGAGGTCCGCGCTGCTCGCGCTCGAAGCTGCAGGTCCAGCCGCGAAAATCAGCTTCGGAGGATCGTTCCGATCAATGACTTTGATGCTGAAGTCTTCATCCGAAAACGAAGCCCGAACGAGCTCAGGGAGTAATTCCTTTCGGATGCAGTCGAGACTGAGTGTCACGACCACATATGCTGCCGGCTCCAGGCGCTCGATGACATCGAGGTGCCCCGGACGAATACTGGGCGGCTGCATGATCGGTATAAACAGTGCAGGGATGTTCGGGTCAATGGGACGCTCAATATGACGAAAAAACAAAGGCGGCCCGTCTTTCGGTCCATGCAGTGTCGCGGCAAGCCCGCTCTTCAGTGTGATAAGCGATGCAGGCCATTCCGCCGGTTCAAACCGCTTGCTGAGCGGATTCAACTTCTCCAGGTGAGGCTCGCCGTTACGCCTCCCGGCGATATACAGTCCGCCGAGAAGCCGCGGATATCGTGTGGTCTCCATCCAGCGAGCGTAGAGGGCGGCGTAGTCGTCCAGGCTCCACCTGAAACATCGAAAAGATACGGGCAATTTCGCGGTCGAAGTCCTCGCGAAACTGATTGGAGCTACGCCGCAGACTGGCGTTCATGCGCTCCCGGTCACCTTCGCTGACCTGTCCGATCCACTCGTACTGCAGCCACGCGAGCAGCGGCAGCAGAACCAGCAGCACGGCTGCAAGGATCAGGATCAGCGAAGGTTTCTTCTTCGATCGATTCACTTTAGATGCTCAATGTGGATTTCGCCGCCCATATGCCCCGGCCACCCGGGCGGCCCAGGCACTGGAAGCCCGAAGTCAAAAAAAACATCTTCCGCGCCGAGAACTCCGAGCCGGCGGAGTGCTTCGATTTGGCCCGCCGCACCCTTCAGACTCTGGACTGTCGATCGCTGCTCCGTCGTTAAAAGAGCCTGAAAGTCCGTCTGAAACTTCTCTTCGACGCTTTTGAGCGCATTTTGTGCTGCCTGAACCCCCAGATAAGCATTTCCGATGTCGATTGCCGCAGGATTCTGCTGGCCGAGAACGGTATGCAGGGCCTTTTGCTTCTCTTCCAGATTCTGAACGGCCGCTTTCGATGATTCCGTTCGAAGGTTCAGCAATGCTTTGACAGCCGTGACTTGAGTATCCGTCAGCTTCAGTGCTTTCTGGACGTCGGTTAAGACCTGGTCCGGCGTTGGCGGATGAATCGGGAGCCCAGCAAAATCACCGCTCTGGAAGATCATCGTTCTGGCCCCCTGGGCACGAACGACGTCCTGAGCGACCGCTGACACAACCAGACTAAGCACGATTGAAATAACGGCAAAAATTCGAATCTTCATTCTCAGAAACCTCCTTTGGTTTTCTGTGAAGACTCTACCTGCATGAATGGGGTTGGATCTTTAAGCCGAGGAAAAGTTTGTGTTAAGAATGTTAAATCTGTCTGTAGCGGCGGTCAATGACCGCCGAAAACCGGCGCTCATAGAAGACTGGCATGAGCCGCGGCTCAAAGTGAAAGATGAAAGTAACCGCCGACCGGATCTAAAAGACTTAC
>QHXD01000870.1:543-3165 GCA_003223895.1 Acidobacteriota bacterium | reverse complement strand
CCTATCACCACGCGGCCGAGAAAATCGTCGTCGGCATAGACCGGCACCGACATGATGAAGTGGTTAGCCACTTCGGATTGCTTGATCGTTCCCTGGACGACAAATCCGCTTTGCGCTGGCATCACCTGGTAATCGAGCGTGTATGTCGGAATGCCCGTACCGAAAACCCACTCGTCGAAGAACCAATCCAGTTTCTTGTCCTCGCGCACGTCCATCGACCTTGTCATGTATTTTTCCGCTATTCGCTTTAAGTCCCAGGTTGACGCCAGCTTTCCCCGATAGGTTTCCAAAAACTCCCGTACCATTTTTAGAAATGCTGCGTCGGGATTGGGGGCCCCATCCTCGCGCATCAACATGCGAAGCATATGGACCACCCAGGTGCCCTTGTTGGGCAGTGTCTGCGTATAGCCGTCCGGCGTGACGGTGCTGGCAAGACGATGTCCCAGCCAGATCGAGCCGTCAGCGCCCTGCTCGAGGAGACGTGCGCGAGCCTCGTCGAGAATTTCCCGGAATCGCGTCGTATCGGGATATTTGTTTTCCACGTACATCGCGCCGGCATAGTGCGCGAAGCCTTCCGCGATCCACTGATCGCGATAGCTGCTCCACCCAACCTTGTTGCCGAACCATTGATGCGCCAGCTCGTGCGTCCGTGCCAGCTCGGTGACCAGAAACTGCGATTCGGATTGTAGTCCGACCAGCGCCGGCCAGGTCTGCGGGTAACTGAGCGGGAAAGGGGATACGGTGAGACGGCTGTACGGATATGGACCAAAAAGGCTGGAGAAATAGTTGATCGTGGCACGCAGATCTTTCAGCAGATTTTCGGCGCCCACGTCGCTATTCACACAAACGTAGATGGGCAGAGGTGGTGCCTCGTCTGCAACGATCTTGAAGTCGCCCAGGTTGAATCCCGCGATCGGGAACTCGCCGTCACTCTTCCAGGCCGAATGCCGGCGCCCGGCCTCGTCCCACTCCCGCAATTTGCTTCCCGTCGCAACCAACGTGTAAGCAGCGGGGTAATGAAATGTCAGGTTGAACGTCGCACCGTCCTGGTTTCCCGGGCTCGGGTACCAGGGCCCGCGGTCGCCGACATAGAACATGCTGGATCCGCGTTTTGCGATGGCCTCACCGGAGTAAGAGAGCCGCAACGTAATTTCCTGTCCAGGCTCGGTGGCGCTCTGCAGAATGATGGTCAACGTGTTTTCGTCATGTTGATAGAACGGCACCGGATCGCCCGAATCGAGCGTGACAGACGAGACTCGAAGGAAACGCGAAATGTCGAAACTCAGGACTCTCGCGCCGGCGCGGACTGCTTTGAGCCGCATTGTCGCCTGGGCGTCCAGCTGCACATCCGAGATCGTGGCATCGATGTCGTAGCTCAGAACATCGATCGCGGATTTGTTCTCATGAGCGACCACTTCCGGATTCCGCACCTCGCTGCGCCGGTTGAAGCTGGCCCAGAGATCGGCAACTGAACCGAGCCCTGAATCGTGAAACTTCACGATCGCTACTTCCTCGACGAGCCGTGGATCGTAGACGACTTCGAACCAGCCGGTTTTCTCACCGCGGAGCTCACTCAAAAACATGGGCTCGCTCGAGGGCTCGAGAAAATCCGCAAGGATGCGGTACTTCATCACGTCGGATCGGTCGCGCACGACTTGTTCCCATGGCAGGAACTGCGCAGCTTCTTCTTCGGAAACGTCGTCCGCAGCGTGTTGCGCATATTCCTTCATGATCTCTTCATACGTGCCGTCGGTGAACCGAAAGAATGCAGCTTGAAAAGGCTCGTTCAGGACGGGTGAGCCGGTGAACTTGAAGACCTGCTGCTTCTCGACCGCATCGGGCGGGATGGCGACGACTTCCCCGCTTCCGATGAAAACCGCTCCCGTGACTTTTCCCATGATCGGCTCAAGAAAGGCGATCGTTCCCCGGTTCAACGCGATCGAGAGTGCGTCGCGGCGAAGCGTGATGTCGCGAATGTTATAGGTCTGCTTCTTATCGAGATGGATGTTGGAAAGCTGAGCGAGGATTTCTCCGGATCTGGGTACCGGCTGCAAGCGTTGCGATCAGCAAGCCGATAGACAATCGCATAGTCCGGCATTCTACATGACCTGGCTAGGAAATGTTCGCCCGATACCACTCGATGGTACGGCGCAGCCCTTCCTCGAAACTGATCTGCGGTTTGTAACCCAGCTTTTCCTGCGCTTTTGTGATGTCCGCCTGGGAGTGCTTGATGTCGCCGGCGCGCGGCTCAGCATAGATCGGCGCGATGTCCTTGCCGATAATTGTGTTGATCTGCTGGAGCATCGAGTTAACGGTAATTCGGTCGCCACAGGCAATATTGAACACTTCACCTGCAACGCCGGGTGTAGTGCATGCGAGCAGATTGGCCTCAACTACATTCTGCACGTAGGTGAAGTCACGCGATTGAAGACCATCCCCGTAGATCTTGGGCTGGCGGCCCTCGAGCACAGCAGGAATGAAAAGCGCGAGCACACCACTATACTGCGACGTCCGATCCTGCCGCGGGCCGAACACGTTGAAATAGCGTAGCGACACGGTTTCAAGACCGTAAGCCCTGGTGAAAACCTGGGCGTACATCTCGCCGAACAACTTCTGAGCTCC
>QHXD01000870.1:0-421 GCA_003223895.1 Acidobacteriota bacterium | reverse complement strand
ATTTCGGAACGGACGGGATTGCAGCCTGATGGATCACGTAATCTGGGCCCTGTAGTATCGCAGTCAGGCCCGGGGCGGAGGAAAGATCCGCCTCGATGACCTCCACTGTGCCGGCGAATAGTTCGACGTTTTCGCGTTTGCCCGTAGAGAAGTTGTCGATGACCTTGACGGTCTGCTTTCGCCGGACCAGCTCCTCGACAATGTGAGATCCAATAAAACCGCCACCACCTGTCACCACATAAACCGCCATCTATCGGGACCTCCCGCTTCTTGATCGGCAGGCAGACTATAAGCCGAATTCTGTACCCGGGTCGCAAATCTCGCAACCCAGGTGGCGATCATTCATCTAGGTCTCAGGTTTCCCCGAAACTCAAGCGGCCTACCCGGAAACTGAACGGGCCGTTCAACGTTTCCCTATTTG
>QHXD01000871.1:3524-4025 GCA_003223895.1 Acidobacteriota bacterium | reverse complement strand
TTTTGGCCCCTGGATCACCGCTTTCGGTTTTGTATTTCCACTGGCGGTGCGATCAAAGATCAAGAGGGCATTGCCGCGGTTCACAACCATGAGATTGCGGATCGGATCGACAGCGACTGGAGGTTTTCTGCCATCAATCAGCGTGTCAGGTCCTGAGAGAACTCGTTTGGGCGCCACGTCTCCGTTCGCCATGCGGTCGAAAACCAGGATGGCAGTGGGAATCTCTCCTTCGTTCGAAATCCCGCCTTTGCCGGTAGGAACCAGAATTTCGTTATTAACCGGATCGATGCTCACCTTGTCGTTGCCGCCACGAGCATCACCCAGTATCTGAGTGTTACGCCCCTGGATCACACGAATCGGGGGTTCTTCTCCATTGGCGCCTCCGCGGAATACGAGAACGGCCTGTGTAAGGGGACTCGTCACCACGATTTCATCGTGGATGTCGTCGAATGCAAAACCATGCATGGTCCTGCTGATCTTTGTCCTTTGACCCTCGATCGC
>QHXD01000871.1:2211-3476 GCA_003223895.1 Acidobacteriota bacterium | reverse complement strand
TGGGTCTTACCGAATCGGAGTGACACTTTACCGGCAGGAGCGCTGCGGATCGTTCGCAGAGGCGCCACGTTCCCATTCGCCGTCAGTGGATAGACTGTGGCTGATGCGTTGCCGATGTTGGAAGCCCACAGTTCTTTGTTCTTCGTATCGACGAACACTGCTACGGGATAGCTCAGACCGGTCCTGCCTCCTTTAATAACCCGCTGCGGCCGCACGTTGCCCTGATCGGTGCCGCGGAAGACCAGAACCGCCTGGCCCAGATCGTTGGCCACGTATAGATCGAGAGTGTCAGGGTCCATTGACATCACGCCCGGCCAATTCAATTGAGTATTGGGACCTTGAATGACGCGCAGTGGAGGAGCGTCACCTTTCGCATCGAGTGAATGCACGGTAATTGAGGGGGCCTCGAACCTGCCGGTCCCGGGAGACCTATAGTCACTGCTATTGCCCCAATTGTTAACGAACATCAGTTTGTTCTTCACATCAATGGCGATGCCGTGAGCATCCGATAGTCGAGTGGCTTCCCCCTCGACGACGCGCAGGGGCTTCTCATTTCCGGATGCTGTCTTGCGGTATATCTCTACGGCGGGAGGGTACTGAACCGTAACATACAGTTCCTCCTTCTCTTCATCCACGGCCATTGCATAGGCCCGATGCGTCACATTCAGCTTGCGAATAGGCGCGACATTGCCGTTCGCGTCGCGCGAAAACACGGCAATGCTGTCGCCGATATCGTTTTCGACGGTGTAAATGTCTCCGTTCTTCGGGTCGATGTAAATGCAGCTGTTGAATTGGATGTCTGTGTTTTCGCCGCCGATCACCCGCTTCGGTTCCGTGCGCGGGGCATTCGCCGGAGTATTGTCCAGCCGGTTAAACACCCGGATGCTCCAGGTGTTGGTGTCCTGGAGAAACACCTCGTCGTGCTGAACGTCCACGGCGACGGCGCTGTAGATGGGATCCGTGTCCAGAATGTTTCGCACCGGTGGCCGAGCCACAGTCACTGTTTGTCCGGCATCCTGCGAGGAGGCATACACCGGTTCGTCCTTGAACGCCGCAAACAAATTGTCGGCCACCAAATTGGAATGGCCCGTTTCCATCTCTTCCGGCAGGCACATCTCTGTGTATTCGGACAGTTGCGCAATCGAAACCAGGCGAGCAGAGCCGAACGGCGCATCGGACACAGTCCGCACTTCCAATCGTGCCACAATTGAGAAGAGCATGCCCGTTGCGATGACCACAACCCCGGCACGCATCACCCTGCTGCT
>QHXD01000871.1:0-2063 GCA_003223895.1 Acidobacteriota bacterium | reverse complement strand
AGGTTTGTCAACCAACCGTACGGAAGTGCGCAAATTAACGAGCTTCGATTCGATTGAGACACTGCGCAAAATCGGTGGGTAGCGGGCTTTTGACGTATATTTCACGCCTGGTAATCGGGTGAGGGAATATCAACTGAGCGGCATGCAGCATCAGACGCGGGGCCAATCCGTCAGGCCCCGGGTTGTTATCAACGCCATAAAGATCATCCCCCAGGATCGGCAGCCCGTATTCTGAGAGATGTACTCGAATCTGATGCGTTCGACCAGTCCTTGGGATTGCCTCGATCAGGATTCCAAGCCGGTGCTCTGCGATCACACGAAAGGACGTTTCAGCCAGGTCTCCTTCCGAATCGACGGCGCCATACCTGGCGCGCTTCGATGTTGACGAAATCTTTCCAAGGTAATTCTTGATAGTCCATTCTTTTTCGAGCTTACTTCGTAAACGATTTGGGCGCGGCACAGTGAGCGCCCGATAGATCTTGACCCCGAGGTGGTTTGAAAAAATTTCTCCAGCAGCCGCATTCACTCGCTGTGACTTGCTAAAAAGCACAACACCCGACGTATCGCGATCCAGCCGATGATGGACTCCCACGTAGGGTTTCACGACTCCATCTCTCCTGGACAGGAACCGACTAACTGCAGCAAAGAGGTTGTCCCGAGCTTTGTCTAAAGTCGGTTGAGCAGGGAGACCAGGCGGTTTATCGATGACGATCAGGTCTTCGTCTTCAAACAAAATACGATCTGCTGTCAGCTCAAATTTCCTGTCTCGCGAGGTCGAGTCCTGAAAGAGCTTTCCAGGATCGATATAGGCTTCGATCGTTGCACCTGGAAACAACTCTTTCGAGGGGATTCTCACCGGCCGTCCATTCAAATAAACGGCTCCCGCCATGATGAGTTTTCGCCCCTTTGCTTTTGGAACCGGACGCCCCAGCACTTCCGGCAGCCAGTCCGCTAAAGTTTGGTCCAGACGCTTTGCAGCGTGGTCGGCGGTTGTAATGAGTTTCACTTTTTTGATGGGCACACGGTTTCTCGGGACCTGGTGCAATATCCGGACGGCAGAGCTTCAGCGACTCAATAGGAACCGCTGAAACTGTAGTGGCGGTCTATGACCGCCGACTATCTCGAATCAAACTATCAGGCAGCCCGCAACAAATCGCAACAAAGGATTCCTTGACAGGAAAGCCTGCCTATTTGTACACACACGTCCACCGTATAGACATTTAGAGATTCAGGTCCGTTGGAGGTGGATATGTGGAGAAATCGCTTCAGTTTGCTTGGAGGTCTGTTTCTTTGTCTCTGTTCATCGATCGCGTGGGCGCAATCCACTGCCCAGATCAATGGCACCGTCACCGATCAGAGCGGCGCCGTGTTGCCGGGAGTGGAGGTCACGGCAACGCAGACGGAAACCGGGTTGACCCGTTCGGTCGTGACTAACGAAACCGGCTCATACGTTCTGCCAAATCTGCCGGTGGGGCCATACCGGCTGGAAGCGGGCCTGCCCGGGTTCCGCAAGTTCGCTCAGACCGGCATCGTCCTGCAGGTCGGCAGTAATCCAGTTATCAACATCAGCCTGGCCGTCGGCCAGGTCACAGACACTGTTGAGGTGCAGGCCGATGCGGCGCTGGTCGAGACCCGCGCAACCGGCGTCGGTCAGGTGATCGACAATGTCCGCGTACTTGAACTGCCGCTGAACGGCCGCCAGGTCACCGAATTGATCATTCTGTCTGGAGCGGCGGTCGGCGGAGGCACGCAAGGAACAAATCGAACATGGCCGACAGACGTCATTTCCGTCGGCGGCGGTTTGAACAACGGCCTGTCATACATCCTCGACGGCGGGACACACAATGATCCGTACGGCAATCTCAATCTGCCTCTTCCTTTTCCCGATGCACTTCAGGAGTTCAAGGTGGAAACCAGCGCGGTACCCGCGCAGTACGGGCAGCACTACGCAGGCGCCATGAACTCGGTGACGAAATCCGGCACCAATGATCTGCACGGCAGCTTGTTTGAATTCGTCCGGAACAAGGTTTTCAATGCCAGAAACGCGTTCGCAGAACAGCGTG
>QHXD01000869.1:3821-5139 GCA_003223895.1 Acidobacteriota bacterium | reverse complement strand
GATCAAATCCATTTCAGTCTTGGCCTGCTGCAAGCCGCGCTCACTGATGTTCTTCGTCAAAGCGGTAAGATCGTTCACCATTGCGGCCGCCTGCGCGGCGGTGGTTGCCGTACGGATTTTCTGCGCGAGGTTAACCGCCTGATCCGTCCATTGCAGCACGTTATTCAGCGACGCGGACACCTGCGCCGCGTGCGTCTTGATATTGGCCGTCACGCCTTCCGCCTGCACGGCAAATTCGAGATGTTGCAGAGCGCCCGTCGCTGCTTTTCGGACACCGTAGCCGGATCCGGGACCTTTCGGTTCGACGCTGGAGTCGAGTGCATTCAGGACGTGACCGGCGTGAAGCTTCATCGCCTCCAGGTCGTCCGCGCTTTTTGCGGCCAGGTCTGCGTGAACGGCCGCGACCCGTCCATCCGAAATCGCCGCAATGAGAAACCCGACGTTGGCCGGCGTGTCCCGCCAGTTCGTCATGACGTGGCCGAGATGAAGGTGCGCCGGAATCGCTTCGATCTTCGTCGCCACGATCGCGCCATCTTTCAATTCCCCTGTGATCCTCACCGGCCGGCCGGCATATAGCGGAAGGCCACCCAGGTCCTGATTGGCAATGGCGATTACTTGCTGTTTGTCGTCCACGAGGACGTACTGGGCCAGCGCCTTGATGCACTCGAACAGGCACTCGCGCTCCGAGACTTTGCCGGCCGCCGCCTTCATCTGATGAGAAGCGCCGCACATGCTGTCGGAGAGTCTGCCGCTAAAGACCTGTTGGGTCTGCCGGTCCTGAAACGGCGCGGCCGTCACCCAAGTCAGGAGTATCACTCCCAAGGTTTTCTTCATGGTGCCTCCGTGGAAGGTTCCATTATTGAGGAAAAATCGGCCATGTCAAACGTTCACATGGCCTGTCACGCGCCATCCACTAATCACTGATTGCGATTACCGCTTTTGTTGTTTCGAATAGTCGATGAAGTTCAACTCCTGGCACTTACCTGGATTATATGGAGCATCAGCGACAAGGACTGTATCGGATCCCGTGTATTGGCCCTTCAAGTACACGGGATCCTCGGCAACATAGCTGCGCGTCAGCGCCATCTTGTTCGGATCCAGTGAGAACCGTTCGACGACGTGCAGCTTGTCACTACTGCGCACCGGCGTATTCAAAAAGCCCGGCAGGAATCCCACCGTATCGACGACCAGCGTGTCGCCTTCCCAGTGTCCAATGGAGTGTCCGGGGCGGCTTTGTTTGATGTTCTGCGGGTGTTCCTTCATGTTTGTGTAAATCGTCCGTTTCAATCCGAACTGCCCGTACTCGAGGACGATCGTA
>QHXD01000869.1:3278-3781 GCA_003223895.1 Acidobacteriota bacterium | reverse complement strand
CGCTTGAAGTCAGCGGCGGCCTTCTCTCCGAGTTCCGTCAACTCGGTCCCGCCATAGAGCCTCGGCCCTGCACCACCGCCTCTGCGGGCGCCGCCGGCGTTGGCCGGCCGCTGGCCGGGCTTGTATTGATTCACCTGGGTGAGCGGCACCAGCCCGCCGCCGGTACCACGCGGGTCCACCATAACGACTTGTTCGGGCGCCCACTCGCCTGCGATATTGGGCTCGCCGGTTGGACGACGCGGCGGCCGGTTGGTGTTCGGACGAACGATCGGCCCCCTGACTTCCTGCAGACCGCCTTTCGGCGCCTTCACGTATTGGCCATAGCGATCCATACGGGTTCCGTCGGCGAACAGGATCGTTTGCAGGTAGCACGAGTTGGGATCTGTCCTGTTAGGCGACGCCTCGATGGTGATCTGCTGGCCAACCGGCAACAGGTCTGCCGTCCAGCCGGAGCGCCGCAGAACGTGCATCGACCGCATTTCACACCGATGATGGCTGACCTT
>QHXD01000869.1:0-3222 GCA_003223895.1 Acidobacteriota bacterium | reverse complement strand
GATTGATCAAATCGAGACGCGTAAGCCTGGCCTTGAACTCGACCGTCTGGTTGAGGGCGTACTCTGCTCCACCGTGATGCGCGAAAGCAAGCTGGGGCAAAAGGAATGCGATAACAAACACTATGGCTCGAAACATGATCGTACTCCGGTTTGCACGCCTACGCTGAGGATAGCCCGGAGAGTTCCTTGAGTTGTCCAGTGCTGTCGCCGAACTTCTCGGTCGGGACGCCCAGGCTGCGGAGCAGCGTCAGTTGCAGGTTCGTCAGCGGCGTGTGGTCGGGATAGACAAGGTGACGGCCGCCCTTGATGGTTCCCGCGCCTCCGCCCAGCACCAGCGTCGGCAGAGGGCCGTGGGTATGACGATCGCTGTGACTGATGCCGCCTCCATACAGAAGGATCACGTGGTCGAGCAGCGACCCGTCACCATCCGGCGTCGATCGCAGTTTCTCGAGGTATCCGGCGAACAGCTTGACGTGATAGGTCTGGATCCTGGCGCACTTTTCCATCTTCACCGGATCGTTCTGGTGATGGGTCAGTGGATGATGAGGCTCGGGGATGCCGATCTGCGGGTAGGGCCGCCCATTCTGTTCGCGGCCATACATAAAGGTAGTTACGCGTGTCAGGTCGGACTGGAAGGCCAGCAACTGCAGGTCGTAGAGAAGCGCGACGTGCGGCTCGAACCCATCAGGAATGCCCGCAGGGCGCTCCACGTCTGGCGTCTCTTTGCTGCTTTGTTCCTCGGCCTTCTGGATCCGTCGTTCCACGTCCCGGAGTGATGCGAGGTAGTCGTTCACTTTCCGGTTGTCGCCCGGACCGAGTCTCCGCTGCAGTTCCTTCACGCGGGCGGTAACCGAATCGAGAATGCTCCGGTCCTGCTGCAGACGTGACGCACGCACGCGCGCATCCGTGCTGTCGCTCGAGCCGAATAGCCGCTCGAAGACCACGCGCGGGTTATTTTCCGCCATTAGCGGCAGCGTCGGCGTGAGCCACGAAATCGTGCTGCTGTAGGCGCAGCTGTAACCCACATCGCAGGCCCCTACCAGGCTTGCATCGTCCACTGTCAGCTGCAGCGAGGAGAGCTGGGTTTCGCGCTCGAACGCCTTCGCGGCGATCTGGTCCATCGAGATTNNNNGTCTCCGCCGCCGTCGCCCAGCGCCTCGGCCTGATCGCTGTAGAGGCCCGTGACGACGACCAGCTTGTCGCGGAAAGGCTCCAGCGGCGAGAGCACGGGCGAGAACTCAAACCCGGCGCCGGCGCCCTTGGGCAGCCACTTATCATAGATGATGCCGTTCGGATGGTAGACGACGCCGAGGCGGCGCACCGCTTTCGCCGGCGTTTGCGCGGCGGCCGTTAACGCCGGAACCATTGCGTCCAGCAAGGGCAAGGCGACCGCCGTGCCGATCCCGCGAAGCACGGTCCGGCGCGAGATGGTTTTCTTGGTGACGATCATGAACCCGACCTCCTCATCTGAAATGGTGCGCTCTTCACAATAGCCAGAATCGCCGACGACCAACGGTAGTTATCAGCGGCGGCGGCTCGCACGATCCCCCGGATCGCCGGCGCGTCGAAATACTCGATCTCCCGGCCCAGGGCATACGTTGCCAGCTTTCCCGTCACCGCCCTCACGAACTGCTCCTTCTGCACCACCAACGCCCGGCGCAGAGCCGCGGGCCCCTCCACCCTGGTTCCGTCCAGCAGCACACCGGACGCGTCGATGGCCGCGCCGGCGTCCTTTGTGCGCCATTGCCCAATGGCATCGAAATTCTCGAGACTGAAACCCAGCGGGTCCATGCGCGCATGACAGCTCGCGCACACGGGATTCTGGCGGTGCGTCTCCAGCATCTCGCGCACCGACAGGGGTTTCGTCCCCGTGTTGCTGGCCTCCAGAGCGGGCACATTGGGAGGCGGAGGCGGCACGGGCGCGGCGAGAATATTGTCGAGCAGCCACTTTCCGCGGATTGTCGGCGACGTGCGGGTCGTGTACGAGGTCACGGACAGAACCGCCGCCTTGCCCAGCAACCCCCAGCGGTTCTCATCGGCGAGCGTCACCCGGCGGAAGTGGGTTCCATAGACGCCCGCAATTCCGTAGTGCCGGGCCAGTTGTTCGTTGAGGAACGTGTCCTTCGCCGTCAGCAGATCCACGATGCTCCGGTCCTCCTTCAGCTGAGCGTCGAAGAACAGCTTCATCTCCCTTACGAAGGCTATCCGCAGGTTGTCGTCAAACCACGGGAAATGCTGGTTCGCATCCGGCGTGAGCAACCACACATTGCGGATCTGCAGCCACTGTTCGAAAAAGTTCTCCACCAGCGATGTTCGCGCGCGCGGATCCGCGAGCATGCGCCGCACCTGCTGATCGAGGACACTTGCATCCCGAAGTCTCCCGCGGATCGCCAGGTCGAGCAGCCGGTCGTCCGGAATGCTGCTCCACAGGAAGAACGACAAGCGTGAGGCCAGTTCGACGTCGGAGAGGCGATAGACCGTGCCCGGAGGGATGTTGGCGGGATCGGTCTCTATCCGGAACAGAAAATCAGGACTGACGAGAACGCGCTCGAGCGCAGCGCGAATTCCTGCATCGAAGTTCCCGCCGGCTCGGGCGGTCTTATAGAAACCGAGCAGCACCCGAACATCCTCGTCGGTCGACGCGCGGCGATACGCACGCCGGGCCAATGTCGACAAAATCTTCGTCGCGCATGCGTTCTCTTCCGCGCTGCTGGCGGGACGGCACACGAAGACGAGGCGCCGGCTCGGCGAATCCTGGGGCACCTGGGCATTGTACGGCCCCCCGATCAGCAGCGACGAGATGGCTGCTGGAACCGTCGGGACGTCTCCTTCACGGCTCCAGATCGGAATGCGGGCCGGCCCCAGCCCCTCAGGCTGGACATCGTTGGACTTGAGAAGCGTGGCGATGACCGTTCGCAGGCCCGCCTTCAACGAGACACGCACTTGCAATGCGTCATCCGCATTGGTCATGTCTCCCGCCTTCACCTCGCGGTAGTCTGCCGCCGCCTGGGCTGCCAACTCCGCTCCGCCGCCGAGCGTGAACTGCCCGACTCGTACACCATCGACGCGAATCTCGATCTGGCTCGGCTCGTTCAGCCCACGGATCACGTCTTGAAAGGTTCGCTGTAACCGAACCCTGAAGATGTACTCACCATCCACTGGGAAATAGTGGCGCGCCGCGATCCCGCCGCGCGAGCCCAAAGAAAAATCTTCGCCCAGCCG